>JAKSBJ010000162.1 GCA_022361195.1 Flavobacteriales bacterium | reverse complement strand
AATGGCTTTGATACATCTAATCAAAGCAACACCTCCACCAGGAACAATTCCTTCTTCAACCGCCGCACGAGTAGCAGAAAGTGCATCATCAACACGATCTTTCTTCTCTTTCATTTCAACCTCAGTAGCTGCACCAACATAAAGTACTGCAACTCCACCAGAAAGTTTTGCTAAACGCTCTTGTAACTTCTCTTTGTCATAGTCAGAAGTAGTACTTTCAATTTGAGCTTTGATTTGTGCAATACGAGCCTGGATGTTTTTCTTAACTCCCTGACCGTTTACAACAGTTGTATTGTCTTTGTCAATGTCTACTTTTTCAGCAGTACCCAACATATCAATTGTTGCGTTCTCTAAAGTAAACCCACGCTCTTCAGAAATTACAGTTCCACCAGTCAAAATAGCGATGTCTTCTAACATGGCTTTTCTTCTGTCACCAAATCCAGGAGCTTTAACAGCAGCAATTTTTAATCCTGCTTTTAATCGGTTAACCACCAAAGTAGCTAAAGCATTTCCTTCAACATCTTCTGCAATAATTAAAAGCGGACGATTAGATTGTGCTACTGGCTCTAATACAGGAAGAATTTCCTGAATGTTTGAAATCTTTTTGTCGTAGATAAGAATGTATGGATTCTCCAATTCTGCCACCATTTTTTCAGCGTCAGTTACAAAGTATGGAGAAAGGTATCCACGGTCAAATTGCATTCCCTCTACTGTTTTTACTTCAGTAGTAGTTCCTTTAGCCTCTTCAACAGTAATAACTCCTTCGTTTCCTACAACTTTCATTGCTTCAGCAATCAAACTTCCGATTGACTCATCATTGTTGGCTGAAATGGTTGCAACTTGTTTAATCAACTCATTGTCTTTACCAACTTTTTTAGAGTTTTTGTCTAAAGTAGCTACGATAGATTGTACTGCTTTATCAATTCCTTTTTTCAGGTCCATTGGGTTAGCCCCAGCAGTAACGTTTTTTAAACCAGCTGTGATGATAGCTTGAGCTAAAACAGTAGCTGTTGTTGTACCGTCACCAGCAATGTCGTTGGTTTTGGAAGCTACTTCTTTTACCATTTGAGCTCCCATGTTCTCAACCTGATCGGTTAATTCAATTTCTTTTGCAACTGAAACTCCATCTTTTGTTACGTGCGGAGCTCCAAATTTTTTATCGATGATTACGTTTCTACCTTTTGGTCCAAGCGTAATTTTAACAGCATCTGCCAAGGCATCAACTCCTTTTTTAAGTCGATCTCTAGCGTCAATATCGAAAACAATTTCCTTTGCCATCTTTTTCTTCTTTTAAAATTCTTTTACTATTAAATAATTCCGTAAATGTCAGATTCTCTCATGATCAAATACGTCTTTCCTTCTAGTTTGATTTCAGTACCCGAGTATTGTCCGTAAAGTACTTTATCTCCTTTTTTGACAGTCATTGGCTCATCCTTTTTTCCAGGTCCAACAGCAATAACATTTCCTTGTAAAGGTTTTTCTTTGGCTGTATCGGGAATGATGATTCCACTCGCTGTCTTTTCCTCAGCAGGAGCAGCTTCAATTAATACTCGGTCTGCTAATGGTTTTAACATAATTTCTGTGTTTAAGTATTATAAAATTACAATCTTGCCTAGGTCACATTTTATGCCAAATGGCATAGGCCCTTTTTTTGTGCCAAATTTTCATTTTTAGCTCGCTTTATGGCAAAAAAAATGTCAGTACGATGACATACTGACATTTTTAAAAATTCTTTATTTCTTATCAAGGATTAGGATTCGCTCCCGGATTTGTTCCTCCGGCAGGTGCTAGTCCTGGATTATCAGGGTTAATCATATTCCCTCCTGGGTCTTCAGCTTCAAAATCCGTATTGGTTTCAATTCCTTTTTCTCCACCTTCACCATTGTCAGCTGTTCCTCCACCTGAAGCCATTGCTAAACAGATAAGAGCAATTCCAATTGCTAATCCCCAGGTTCCTTTTTCCAAAATATCAGTAGCTCTTTTTGCTCCACCTAATTGAACAGCAGAACCAAATTCAGAGTTTAAACCACCACCTTTTGGGTTTTGAACTAAAACAAAAAGGATGAGTCCAACACATCCGATAATAACTAAAACAGTAAGTAAACCGCCCATTTTAAAATTTATTTGTTACGCAAATCTGCGTTGATTTTTTCAATTCGAGAGGCAAAGATAACTTTTTTTTCCGGATACAAAGCCATTAGTTTACGGTAGGTTTCAATCGCTTTGCCAAAGTTCTTTTGAAGAACATGGATTTCAGCCAAAGTTTCTGAGACAATTTCGTCGGATTCTTCGAGACTTTCTTTGGCGTTTTTAGAGGGACTATAAAATTCCTTTACGGGCTTCGAGATACTTGGTTCTTCCTCTATGAACTTATCTAATATTTCACTTTTAGTTAGTGGTTTATCCTCCACGGACTGCTCCTCTTTTTCCTCCAAAACAGCTTCTTGCTTTGATGTATTTGACTTAAGCTGCTTTTTTTCTTTTTTGTGTTTCTTCTTCTTTTTTTTCTTTTTCTTCTTGCTCGATTTGTGGTCTTCAATTTCCTGACCTTGCTTAAACTTGAGCCAGTCAATAAAGCTCATGTTTTCCAAATCCAACGCCTCTATCGGAATTTCGGCTTCTTCTAAAATCTCTTCTTTTGAATCGTCCTCTTCTTCCTCATCAGTTTCCTCTGCTTTTAAAGGTTCTTCAATGAGCTCTTCGGATGAATATTCATAAGCCAGATCAAAAGCCCTCGAAATAATTTCTTTTTCAAGTGGAGTATCTTCAACAGCAGTTTCTGTTTGTAACTCTTCTTCGCTCTCCGTTATCTTTTCTTCTTCCTGAATTTCCTCAACAACTTCTTCTTTCTCCTCAATTTCTTCAGAATTTAATTCAAAACTAAAGGCTTCTTTAGGCGTACTCGTATCTCCAATTTCTTCTTCCTCAGAGGCTAATGTGATATTTTCAGTTTCAAAGACAATTTCTTCTACGTTCTCCTTCTCGCTTTCTTGCTTTGTTCCTGCTGTTTCAATTTCGGTTGGAGTATCCTCTTCTAAAACAATTGGGTCTTCCTGAATTTCTTTAACAGCTTCCTCTTCTAAAACATCATTCTCACTTTCTGTTTCTAGCTCTTTCTCTTCAACTATTTCTTCAACGGTTGCAGTCTCTTCAGAAACAACAGTATCAGTGACCGTATCTTCAGCATCAATTATTTCCTCCTGCGTTTCAATCACTTCTTCAACAGTGGAAGTCTCCTCTGAAATGGTGGTTTCAGCAGCAGCTCTTTGTATATCAGTGGCCTCCTCGTCTGTCTGAATTAATTCATAAAGTCGTTCACGATCTACGGCATGTGAAGCCGACCGTTTTAAAATTTCTTCAAATTGAATATCCTTATGAAGCGAAAGCCCTTTGAGGTATAAAATATGTAGGGAAGAAGAGTAGGGAAACTTTTTACATAATTCATCCAAACCGTCGAGCATATCTTGCCTAACCGTTTCGGGTTGGCGAATAAGTTGCGCTATGTCTTCTCCAGAAATCACCAATTAGAAGTTAGACGGTTGATTATGTCTTGTGACAGTTTATCGTTAATATCAGATAAAAGTTCTTCTTCTACCGAAGCCAAATCCTGATCGGCACTATAATCGGAAAATTGTCTGAAATTAGATTCAAAACTATCTTCTTCTTTTAGATTATTGACAACAGTTACTGCAATGACAACGGTAAGTCTGTTTAGAGCTGCTACCTCGTCTGTCTGAACCGAAACAGGGGATGTGTTGTATTGAATAATTTTTCCTGAAATCTCAATATCTGCATTCTGATTTTTTAAATTCAGTTTGGTTCGGGAAATCATATAGTCCTTTAAAAAATCGGTATAAGTCGCACCATATCCTGCAGGAGCATTAGAGGCCTGTTCTTCAAATAATTCAACCGAGAAGGTATCAGCATCAATACTACCGTCAATCATTCCGTAATTAATAGTACAGGCTGACAGCAAAAAGATAAGGGCGATATTTAACAGATTTTTCATACCGTATAAACGCAAGTTTTTACCAATTATTTAAGATCGTATTCTTTGATCTTACGGTAAAGTGTACGTTCCGAAATTCCCAAATCCTGTGCTGCATACTTTCGCTTTCCACGATGCTTTTCCAATGCTTTTTGGATAAGTTCTTTTTCACGATCTTCCAGTGAAAGTGACTCTTCAACTTCAATATGCTCTTCAAAGTCATTAGAGAAAGTTGGTTCTTTTTTCTGGATCTGAAAAGGTTCACTAATAACATTCTCTGTATTTGGAGATATTTCCTGATACAATTTAGCAATCATTTCGGACTTGGCTTCACCGCTTAAATGTTCATTTCCTTGTAGAATATCAACGACCATTTTACGGAGCTCAGTCAAGTCTCTCTTCATGTCAAACAAAACCTTGTACAATAAGTCTCTTTCATTCAAATCTTCCGACTCATTATTCTTTGCCAATACAGGAAGGTTGGAGGCTTTATAATCGGGTAAATAACCGTGCAAAATTTCACCACTAATGGTTCGTTCACTTTCAATGACTGATATTTGCTCGGTAATGTTTTTTAATTGTCGGATGTTTCCTGGCCAATTGTAATTGATAAGCATTTGAACCGCATCTTCGGTTAATCGAATAGCAGGCATGCGATATTTCTCTCCAAAATCAACCGCAAATTTTCTAAACAACAAATGAATGTCTTCCTTTCGGTTACGTAAAGCAGGAAGGTTAATTGGAACCGTACTTAAACGGTAAAAAAGATCTTCTCTGAATTTACCAGATTGGATTGCTTCCACCATATTTTCATTGGTTGCAGCAACAACTCTAACATCTGTTTTAATGGGTTTGGAAGAACCTACCCGGATAAACTCACCAGTTTCCAAAACTCTCAATAATCTAACTTGAGTTGGAAGGGGAAGTTCGGCCACTTCGTCCAAAAAAATGGTTCCTTTGTCCGCAACCTCAAAATATCCTTTTCGTTGATCATGAGCTCCGGTAAAGGATCCTTTTTCGTGACCAAATAATTCACTGTCTATTGTTCCTTCAGGAATTGCACCACAGTTAACAGCAATGTAAGCACCATGCTTTCGCGAACTTAATTGGTGAATCACTTTGGGCATCACCTCTTTCCCTGTTCCACTTTCTCCTGTAATTAAAACAGAAATATCGGTTGGAGCAACTTGAGTAGCAACATTAATGGCTCTGTTTAAAGCTGAGGAATTACCAATAATCCCAAATCGTTGTTTAACTGATTGTAATTCCATATTTATTCTGTTATTGCAACTCCTCTTAAAGTAGCACTCGTAAATCCTTCAATTTTTACCTGAACATAATCTCCAGGTTTGTAGTGCTCCTTAGGAAAAATGACGGTCATATTTTGAGAGTTTCGGCCATATAAATCATCCTCCGATCGCTTGGAGGTTCCTTCAACCAAAACCTTGTGCGTTTCACCAACTACTTTCTCATTGGCTTTATAGGAAAGCTCAGATTGCAAAGCCTGAACTTCGTTTAGACGCTTTTTCTTGATGTCTTCCGGAATATCGTCCTCAAATTTTCGTTGAGCAAGTGTCTTTGGTCGCTCCGAATAAAAGAACATGTATGAAAAATCATATCCTACTTCTTTCATAAGTGAAACAGTATCTTGATGTTCTTCTTCGGTTTCTCCACAAAATCCAGTTATGATATCCGTTGATATGGCTGCTTCTGGAACAATACGTCGAATAGCGGCAATACGCTCTAAGTACCACTCGCGGGTATATCCTCGGTTCATTCGTTTTAACACATCGGAGTTTCCGGATTGAACCGGAAGATGAATGTAGTTACAGATGTTTTCATATTTCTTGATCACATGTAAAACATCGTCAGTCATATCTTTTGGATGAGAAGTAGAGAATCGTATTCTCAATTCAGGACTAACTTGAGCAACTTTTTCCATCAGCTGAGCAAAAGAAACTACCTCTTTCTCAGGATCAATAATTTCCCCTTTTTTGGTAATGTTCCAACGGTAACTATCCACATTTTGTCCTAACAAAGTCACTTCTTTATATCCAGCTTCTACTAATTGCTTCGCCTCCTCTACAATCGATTGAGGGTCGCGACTTCTTTCTCGTCCACGTGTAAACGGAACAACACAAAATGAGCACATGTTATCGCAGCCACGCATAATAGATATGAAGGCAGTTACTCCTCCTTCTCCCAATCTTACTGGAGAAACATCGGCATACGTTTCTTCTCTTGACAAAAGAACATTGACTGCTTTTTGTCCTCCACTTACTTCTTCAATCAAATTAGGAAGGTCTCGGTAAGAATCTGGCCCGGCAACAATATCCACCAGTTTTTCTTCTTCCAATAAGTCCTTTTTCAATCGCTCAGCCATACAACCCAAAATTCCAATAACCAATTTGGGATTCCGTTTCTTCTGCTTGTTAAACTGGCTCAGTTTGTTTCGTACTCTTGTTTCCGCATTTTCACGAATAGAACAGGTGTTCATAAAAATAACATCCGCCTCGGCCGAATTTTTAGTTGTTGAAAAACCTGTTTCAGAAAGAATGGAGGCTACAATCTCACTATCCGCAAAATTCATTTGACAGCCGTAGCTTTCAAGATACAACTTCTTTGCACCCGATTTCCCTGCTACCATTGTCGCTTCTCCTTGTTTACTTTCGTCAATTGTTTTTTGTACTTCTGTCTCCATTATAAAATTCCTGCTGCAGATTTTGATGAATAAGCAAGCAGCCGCAAATTTACACATAAAAACTTCTTCTGACAATATGTCATGTGGTCAAATTGAAATTTTAATGCTGCTGGGAAATTTTTTTTATTATTTAATAAATAATAAGGAGGGAAAAATTAAAAAGGAGAAATACTTAAGGCCTTTTATTTCATATTTGATTTATAATTTTGACGAACTTTTTTTTCGCAAAAGACGTATCAACGAAAAGTTATGGCAAAGAATTTAGTAATCGTGGAGTCACCTGCAAAGGCAAAAACGATTGAAAAGTACTTAGGTAAGGACTTCATAGTTAAATCAAGTTTTGGTCATGTTCGAGATCTCGCTAAAGGAGATGGTTCTATTGATGTAGAGCATGGATTTGCACCAAAATATATTATATCAAGTGATAAGAAAAAGGTAATATCGGAATTGAAAAAAATAGTGAAAACCGTTGATCAGGTTTGGCTAGCATCCGATGAAGACCGTGAGGGAGAGGCAATTTCTTGGCACTTAAAAGAGGCTTTGGACTTGTCAGAAGATAAGTATAAGCGTATCACATTTAATGAAATTACAAAAACAGCCGTTTTAGGAGCCATTGAAAATCCGCGAGATATTGATGCGGACTTGGTAAATGCTCAACAGGCAAGAAGAGTTCTAGATCGATTAGTTGGTTTTGAGCTGTCTCCGGTTTTATGGAGAAAGGTGAAACCTTCGCTGTCTGCGGGTAGAGTACAATCTGTAGCGGTGCGTTTAATTGTAGAGCGAGAAAAAGAAATTGAGGCATTTAAAGCAACTCCATTTTTTAGAACAGAGGCCGTATTTGATGCTTCAGGGGCTAATATGAAAGCCAAGTTAGGAAAGCAGTTTGATACTAAATCAGATGCTCAGGCTTTTTTGGAAGCTTGTAAAAATCATTCTTTTGCAGTGAAATCGGTAACAAAAAAGCCTGCAAAGAAATCGCCTACAGCTCCATTTACAACTTCTACTTTACAACAAGAGGCGAGTTTAAAATTAGGTTTTTCGGTTTCTCGAACCATGGGTGTTGCTCAACGTTTGTATGAGGCAGGACGAATTACCTATATGAGAACAGATTCTGTAAATTTATCTCAAACAGCCTTAGATGGAGCAAAGAAAGAAATTCAATCGGCTTACGGTTCGGAATATTATGAGCTGAGAAAGTTCAAAACCAAATCATCCGGAGCACAGGAGGCGCATGAGGCCATTCGTCCAACTGATTTTTCGGTTCACTCTATTACAGGTGAATCGGATGAGGAGCGTTTATACCAGCTAATTTGGAAACGTTCAATTGCATCACAAATGAGTAATGCCCAATTGGAGCGAACTACCATTAAAATAGATGCACCAAACGGATTGGATTTTACAGCTAATGGAGAGGTGATTAAGTTTGAAGGATTCTTGAAAGTTTATTTGGAATCTAAATTGGAAGAGGAAGAAGAAGAATTAGAAGGTTTGTTGCCGACTATTTCAGAGGGAGAGATATTGAATCATAAAAGTATTACTTCGGTAGAGCGATTTACGCGTCCACCGGCTCGTTACGTTGAGGCAAGTTTGGTTAGAAAGTTGGAAGAACTTGGAATTGGACGTCCGTCTACTTATGCTCCAACTATTTCAACTATTCAAAAAAGAGGATATGTTGAAAGAGGGGAGAAGGAAGGTACTCCACGTAAGTTTGAAAAACTGATTTTAACAGATGGCATCGAGGTAATCGAGGACTCTGAAAAAACGGGAAGTGAAAAAGGGAAATTAGTACCAACTGATATTGGACGAATTGTAACAGAGTTTTTGATCGAGCATTTTGATCAAATCATGGATTACAATTTTACAGCTAGTGTTGAAAAGGAGTTTGATGACATCGCCAAAGGAATGGTGGAGTGGTCACAAATGATTTCTGAATTTTACGCACCGTTTCATAAAAATGTAGAACATACAATTGAAACTTCTGAACGAGCAACCGGAGAAAGGTTATTAGGTGTTGAACCTGCTACAGGTAAAAACGTCTATGCTCGAATTGGACGATTTGGACCTATGATTCAAATCGGAGAGCAGGATGACGAGGAAAAACCACGTTTTGCTTCTTTGCAAAAAGATCAAAGTATCCAAACCATCGAGTTAGATGATGCGCTTGAATTGTTCAAGTTCCCAAAAGTTATTGGTCAGTTTGAAGGAACAGATGTAAAGGTTAACAAAGGGCGTTTCGGTCCATATGTTCAAATTAACCGAACGTTTGTTTCGATTAAAGAGGATAAAGGTGATACGCTCGAAAACATGACGATTGAACGAGCTATCGAGCTAATTCTTGAAAAACGAGAAGAAGACAAGAATAAGATCATCAAAGAATTTCCAGAAGATGAAACCATGCAATTGTTGAATGGGCGTTATGGACCTTATTTGAAGATCGGAAAAAAGAATTATAAATTGCCAAAGAATGTTGAACCGGCTGAGTTGACATATGAAGAATGTGTCGAGATTTCGGAGAATCAACCTAAGAAACGTGCTAAAAAGAAATAATTCCGCTCAATGAAGGATTTGGGAATATATTTTAATCGAATTGACTTAGATCATTCGTATGAGAATAAATTAGGTTCTAAATTCATTGAGTTTAGTGCGGATGATTTTGAAAAACCGGAATCTGGTAGTATTGCAATAATCTATGTTCCTGAATATCGTAATTCAGAAAAAGAGAATAAGCAGGATTATATCGCAAAAGTGCATCATGCATTGAGTTCCTTGAAAGCAGGGAACTGGGGTGCAAAGATCTATAGTTTAGGTATCATTCAACCTGGAAATTCAATTGATGATACTTATTTGGCCTTACAAGAGGTGGTGAGTGAGTTGGTGAAGTTTGATGTTTTTCCTCTTGTGATAGGTGGTAGCCAGGATTTGATGTATCCTATATATAAGGCCTACGAAAAATTAGAACAGACAATTAATATATTGGATATTGATTGCGAATTGGATATGGGAGATCCAGAAAGCCCAATTTCAGATAAAGGATGGTTGAATAAGATTATTTTACATAAACCCACTTTTTTGTTCAATTATTCGCTTTTTGGTTATCAATCCTATTTTGTCTCAGACGAAGAATTAGATCTTTTAAACAAAATGTATTTTGATTCTCACCGTTTGGGTTTATTCTACGAAGATTCCAGAGTTATTGAGCCGCTTTGTCGAAACGCTGATATCCTGTCCTTTGATATGGATACCATTCGCGCTTCGGATCATCCTGGGAATAGTCGGTTTTTACCACATGGGTTCTATGGCGAAGATGCATGCAAAATAATGCGCTATGCCGCACTTAGTGATAAGCTGTCTTCCTTGGGCTTATTTAACCTAATGCCTTCTGAAACTGGCTTCTCTTGGCAAGATGCAAATTTGGTTGCCCAAATGATCTGGTACTTTTTAGAAGGATTTAACCAGCGAAAGGGAGATTATCCTATAGGATCAAAAGCCTCGTACACAAAGTTTAGGGTTTCTATTGATGATTTTAAAGATGAAATCATCTTTTATAAGAGCGATAAAAGTGGACGCTGGTGGATGGAAGTACCTTACCCTAAAGTGGATGGGGTGAAATTTCAAAGACATTTATTAATACCCTGCAATTATACCGATTACGAAAATGCACTCCAAAATGAGATGCCGAATCTGTGGTGGAAAACCTATGAGAAGCTCTCCTAAATCTATTAAAACTGCGCTCGTTGAATTAGAAAAATGTTTGTTAAAAAAAATTCCTTTTTCAATAATTTTTATTTATTTTAGCGGCTTGTTGGAGTGTTCTGACGTTAAATGGTATTGAAAAAAACAACTTTATGAAGAAGATTTTATCTTTATTATTGTGCTGTTTAGCCATCAATGTGTCTTTGGCACAACAGGATAAACAGTTCACGCATTACCTGTTTGACAGAATGTCCTTTAATCCTGCTACAACGGGGTTTAAGGGATACTGTGGGACATTGATGTACAGAAATCAATGGGACCGGGTTCAGGATGCGCCAAACTCTACCATGTTAAACTTGCAGGCGAACTTGCCAAAACAAAACATGGGAGTTGGTTTATCATTTGTGAATGATGCAATTGGATTCCAACGTTCAAATACTCTTTCTTTGAACTGGGCTTACCACTACCCAACTGCTTATGGTGTTTTAAGTGGAGGGGCTTCATTGGGATTGATCAATGTAGGTTTCTCTCCTAAATGGATTCCGCCTCAGACAGAAGCTGATGCAAACCTTCCTACAGCCACTTCGGGAACTACATTCGATATGAATTTAGGATTGTACTTCCACGGAACACAAGGTTATTATGTTGGATTGTCGATGACTCACCTTCCAGCTCTTGGATTGCAAAAAGTAAATTACTCAGTTGCTAGACATTATTATGTGGTTGCTGGATACGATTTTCCATTATCACAAAAAATGAACTGGGCTAGAAAAGTTGACTTAAAACCGAGTTTATTAATTAAGGCTGACGGAGCTACAGCTATTTTTGATGTAAACATCATGGCAGACTTCTGGTTGAATAGCTACTCTTATTTATATGCTGGAGTGTCTTACCGTATGGCTGACGCTATTCCGTTAATGGTTGGATATGGATTTTCACCGTCAAACAAACCAAGTGAGAACTTCTTGAAGTTTGGATACTCGTTTGATATTATGACAAACCCATTAAATACCTACGGAAAGGGTACACACGAATTATTTGTTAATTACTGTATGTTCCCTCCACCACCTGTAATTCCTCGACATGGAAACCCTTTTATTTTGCAATAAGAAATAAAATTGTAACCATTCGAGAAAAAACTCGTTAATAAGAGACCTAACCCTTAATAAATCCTGATAGTCGCAGTAAAAGATTGGTAGAAAAACAAAGGTAGCATGAAGAAATTATTGGTTTTTGTAGTAGTGTGCGTTGCACTCGTTTTAGTCGGGTGTAATCCGGGGACCGGTCATTTGACCGGAGTGCAAGGGAGAAAAGCTTATTACCCAGAGATTCCGCAAGGAATGGTGTATATACCTGCGGGTTCTTACACAATGGGGAATTCTGATCAGGATGTCCCATTTCTGCATCAGTCACGTTCAAAAGTGGTTTCTATCCATGCATTATATATGGATCAGACCGAGATTACGAATAACGAATATCGTGAATTCGTATACTGGGTTCGAGATTCAATCATCCTAGAGAAAATTTATTCTAATACTAACCCAACCGGTAACGATGAAATTCCGGAAGAGGATATAGGTGAGATGTTGGAGCATCCGGATATCTACTATGATGAGGTAAACCTCGAGTGGAAAGAGTTTGATCCTTCTCAACCTTTTATTAACCGTGAGTTATTCCCTCTTTCATGGAGAACGCGTGGTATTAAAGCCAATCAAATTATTCCGTTGATTTCTGATATGTACCTTCGTCCAAACGAAAGATGGTACAGAAGAAGAGAGTTAGATGTTCGTAAATTGAACTTCAAATATTACTGGATTGACCTTCCTGAAGCTGCCAAGAGAGGTCGTGTAAATATTGTACGAAATGGTTATGACAAGGATGGTAACTATACTAATCAGTCATTAAAGCCACAACACCGTGAATTGAAGAACCCTGTGCATCCATTTACAGGTGAGCCTGTAGGTTTAGATCAGGATATGGGGCACTTCAATAAAAAAGGACAGAATAATGCCTTGAGAGGTCATGAAGATCGATCTAGATTCATTATTGAAGAGGTAATTAACGTTTATCCGGATACATTATGTTGGGTACGTGACTTTACTTACTCATTTAATGATCCTATGACGAATATGTACTTCTGGCACCCTGCATATGATAACTATCCTGTTGTTGGTGTAACATGGGTACAAGCAAAAGCATTCTGTGTATGGAGAACACAAAAATTAAATAACTGGTTATTATCAGTTGGTGCTCTTTGGGTTCAAGATTTCAGACTTCCTACAGAAGGGGAGTGGGAATACTGTGCGAGAGGTGATTTAAAGCATTCGCCTTATCCATGGGGAGGACCTTACATCAGAAACTCAGGTGGATGTATGTTGGGTAACTTTAAACCAATGAGAGGACGTTACTTTGATGATGGAGGATTTTATACAGTTAAGGCTTATTCATACAATCCAAACGGTTACGGTCTATTCTGTATGGCTGGAAACGTTGCTGAGTGGACAGAAACTGCATTTGACGAGTCAGTATATGAATTCTCACATGATTTAAGTCCAGAGTACAGATATTATGCAATGGACTGGGACCCACCTTCTATGAAACGAAAAGTTGTTCGTGGTGGATCATGGAAAGACGTAGGATATTACCTGCAAACAAGCTCAAGAACTTACGAATATCAGGACACCGCCAAGTCATATATTGGTTTCCGTTGTGTTCAAACTCACATTGGTCGTGGAGGTCGAGACTTCTCGAAAGAAGGTGGGGAAGAATTGAAATCGGATATAGAGTTGAGATAACCTGAGAGCGTAAATTATAAACCAATAAATAAATGTTAAACTAAAAAGCAAGGAAACTATGAGACCAGGAACTAAAAAATGGAAATTATTTATGGCGAAGCTGTACGGTTTGGGTGCAGCAGTTGTAATCGTTGGTGCGATGTTTAAAATCATGCACTGGCCGGGTGCAGGTGCGATGCTTGTAGTCGGGTTGAGTACAGAGGCCGTAATTTTCTTTTTCTCGGCATTTGAGCCTTTACATGAAGATCCAAAATGGGAGTTGGTATACCCAGAGTTGGCTTTGGCTCACGATGAAGAGTTCGATTTACATGCGTACATCGATGAAAAAGGTGAATCCGGAATGAGTAATATGGGGGGTGGATCAAATGCTCCTAGTATTTCCGAACAATTTGATAATCTGCTTGAAGAAGCTAAAATTGATGCTGAATTGTTGAACAGATTAGGTGATGGAATGAGATCACTTAGTGATAATGCTTCGCAATTATCTGAAATTTCAGGAGCAACAGCTGCAACTGATGCTTATGTGTCAAGTTTAACAAATGCTTCAGAGCAAGTAAAAGGTTTATCAAATACATATGAAAAAGCTTCAGAATCTTTATTGGGGCTTACAAGTGGAGCTGAAGAAGGAGCAACTTTTGGAGAACAACTTCAAAAAGTATCTTCTAACTTGGCTGCCTTGAACAATGTTTATGAACTTCAATTAAAAGGATCTTCTAACCACTTAGAAGCAACTGAGAAATTCCAGTCACAAGTTACTGACATGATGGAAAATCTTGCTGCATCGGTTGAAGATACTAAGCTTTACAGAGAAAATATGGCTATGTTGTCTAAGAACTTGACTGACTTAAATCAGGTTTACGGTAACATGCTAAAGGCTATGACAATTACTAGAGATTAATTGATTGTTACTTCTTAAGAAAATCGAATTGATAGTATTGAAAAGTAAAATTGTTTAATCATTAAAATTAATTAGCATGGCTGGAGGAAAAGAAACCCCAAGACAGAAGATGATCGGGATGATGTACCTCGTACTGACCGCACTTCTGGCTCTGAACGTATCAAAGCAAATTGTAGCGGCTTTCGTAACTCTTAACGATAAGCTAGACGCAAGTAGTGAGATTATCCATAAGAAAAACATGGAGACTTATCACGGCTTTGATCAAAAGAAAGCTGCCCTTGTTGCAACCAAGGGAGATATGACACTTTTTAAAAAGTGGGAAGCAAAATCAGAAGAACTTCAAAAAGAGACTGCAATTATTGTAGGATACCTTCTAGGAGAATGTAATGCCATGATTGAAATGGCAGAAGGAGTGAGCTGGGTAGAGGAGCAAGATGAAGAAGGTAACATTACAAAGTTGAAGCCTTTGATGGAGATTCAACAAATGGATAACTACGATATCCCAACAAATATGTTTGTTGGTGGTAATCCGCAAAGTCCTGACCAAAGAGGTTTGGATATCCGTTTGAAAATTCATGAATACAGAAACAAGGTTTGTGAGATCATGGGATCTTACAAACAAGGTAAAAAGGAGTATAAATTTGTTGCTCCGTCGGATGATAGTGATGCAGCGCTTCAAGAAGCGTTAAAAGGTTGTAACGAAAAGGACACAACTAAAATTGCTGCTTTCTACCGTTCATTGACTATTCCTGAAAAATTACATTCACATGATCATGGAGCTGGTGAGCAACCATGGCCTGCTGTAACATTTGACCACGCGCCAATTGTTGCTGCTGCTGCAATGTTCACTTCTTTGAAATTGGATGTTAAGAATGCAGAGTCAATGGCTTCTGAATTTATGTTAGGTAAAATTGATGCTCCGGTGTTCAACTTTAACAAGATTGAGCCGCTTGCATTTGCAAGAACTGGTTATATCAACCAGGGAGATTCATTGGACTTAAAAGTAATGATTGCTGCTTATGACTCAAACGAAGTATCTAAAATCCGTTTCGGAATGGATGAAGATACTATTCCAGAAAAATGGAAAGAAGTTACAGGAACAATTCCGTTGAGTGGTGACAAACCAGGACCGCACAGAGTAAAAGGAACAATTGGAGTAAAAGAAAAGGGAGAAATCGCTTGGAAACCATGGTCTTTCGATTATACTGTTGGTCAACCAATGGGAGTTGTTGCATTACCTGAAATGCGTGTATTGTATAGAGGTTATGATAATATTGTTGAAGGAACCGCATCAGGTTTTCCAGCAGATCGTGTAACCTTATCGGGTAGTGGGTGTTCTATTAGTAGTAAAGGAAACAATCAGTACGTAGCACGTGTTGGTTCTGGTGTAAGAACTGCGAAGATTAGTGTAAGTGGAAAGAAAGATGACGGATCTTCAGTTCAATTAGGATCTTTTGACTTTAAAGTAAAAGCTCTTCCTACTCCAAACCTTTACTTGGGAGGAATCAAAAATGGTCAAACTCCGGGATTGTCGAGTGTTAAAGCTCAATCAAAAGTATCTTGTAGATACGATGAGACAGTTCCTTTGACAGGAGTAACGTTTAAGATTCAATCCGGAACTGTAATGGTTGATGGACTTAAAAAGAAGGGTAAAGTACTTGCCGGCGGAACTTTGGATGGAAATGCTAAGAGTATCTTAAAGCAATCTAAAGGAAAACAAGTAACAATCTTGGTTAACTACAAAGGCCCAGATGGTATTGGTAAGAAAACCGCTTGTGTATTTACTACCCGATAGAACAAATAAATTAGAGTTATGAAAAGGTTAATATTTTCTCTTGTGATGTTGATTGGGGCGATCAGTTTTGCTCAGGACATCCGAGGTCCAATTGCAAACCCTGCGCCTGGTGTTTTGGATGGAGTATATGTTAAAGAACATGTTCCTACCAAAAAGGTAATACCTTATGAGTACGTTCGTGAAGCGGATGTTACATGGAGTAAGCGTATTTGGAGAGTGATTGATTTAAGAGAGAAGTTTAACCATCCGCTTTATTATCCGTTGGATGATTTGCAAGAGGGGATGTGGAAAAAGAACACTACTCGTTGGAGCTTATGGACAATTATCCGTCATCACGTAATGACTGGAGACTTGACTGTATATTCTCCGTATAACCCTGATTGGGAGGATTGGAAAGATGGTGATATGTTTAAATATCCTATCGTGCCAAACACACCAGGAGGTAATTATTATACGGATCAAGAATTCCGTGAGAGAATGTTCGTTTACCTTGGAGTAGAACAAATTGACCCATTTGCAGAGGCGTTAAAATCAGTTGTTTGGCCGGATGAAGATTCGATTGATGCTGAAGGTAACGCTGTTTATCCACCAAGTGATACAATGTGGTACATGTCTAAGGACATCGTTCAATACAGAATCAAAGAAGATTGGTTTTTTGATAAAGAACGTTCAGTATTGGATGTGAGAATTATTGGAATCGCTCCGGTAATTTATTCAAAAGACAATAATGGTAATATTTCAGGATTTGAAGAACTATTTTGGTTGTACTTCCCTGAGTGCCGTTACGTATTCCAAAACTTCTTTGTTCAAAGTAGACACAATGATTCACAACGAATGTCGTTTGATGACTTGTTCTGGAAAAGAATGTTCCAAAGTTATATTGTAAAGCAAACTAACTTGTATGATAGAGAAATAGATAGTTATAAAGCAGGTGTAGATGCACTTCTTGAATCTGAAAGGATTAAAGAAAAGATCTTCGAGTTTGAACACGACCTGTGGAGCTTCTAGTTCTCCTGAATAATATTGAAAGGGCTAACTTTGGTTAGCCCTTTTTTTATGCTTGAAAATATGCTAATGAAAGCTGAGAATGTTCAAAACAAAAGCTGAATATGAACTACAAGAGAATAATGCTATTTCTTATCATGAGTATGCTATTTAGTGCTTGTGGCTTAAATGAAAATAAAACTCAGGAGAATGAGGGGGATGAAGTTCTGGATGATGAGTGCTCTGTAGAAGGGTATGGTGTGGAGAAAAATGAATTCCGACTATCTAATGGACTTTATCTAATTCCAGATCATTATGTATATACAATGATAGATAGTAGCCAGCAGTTATACAGTAATCCGGAATATGAGTCAGGTTCGGGAATGTTGACGGTAATGCATGAGTATAAAACCATCTATTGTTCTGAGGGAGAAATTATCGAAAGGGATAAGTACTATGGACGATTTCATTTTCTCACTGCAAATGCTGATGGAAAGGAATACGAACCTGAGGTTAGTGATGTTCATATGGTTGTAAACTATAATTATACGCTGGATGAATTGATTGTGACCTTGTATTCTTCAAATGATCCTAACGATGTTGAGGCAGCGTATCAAGATTGTTTTGTTTCTGTTGAAAGATT
>JAKSBJ010000113.1 GCA_022361195.1 Flavobacteriales bacterium | reverse complement strand
GCCTCTAGTAATTCATTGTTCTCAATTCACCATCAAGACTATAGTAAAAACTGAAAGAGGTTCCCCCATTTTCAGGTTCGAGATCAATAAAATATTCAGCTTTTGAAATATCTCCATCATCCGGATATATGATGGAAGCCAATGATAATCTTGGATTTTCTAAGCTCTTTTCATCCTTCAATTGCTTTTTCGATTTTTCAATTAATTCACCTAAAGTTCTAAGGTTAATTTCATCCTTTAGTTGAAACATGAAATCGGCTGCTTTAGTTCCTTCCGGAATTTCTAAAATGATGTCCGAATTTTGTTGCCAAATTCCTTGTGATTGAGTCCATTCTCCCATTTGCAATGATTCAGGATCTTTTGTCACCGTTACATTAATGATGTTTCCAATGGTTTCATCGTGTAGGATAGTGATGTCTGTGAAATAGGCATCGTTTCCAAATTCATCTTTGATTTCCTGTTCAATTTCCGAAAATCCTTCTGCATTTGCTTCCTGGTTTCCTCCACACGAAATTAAAGTGGAGATCAACGCCAATGCGATTAGTGATAGTTTTAAATGTTTCATGTATTTACTTTTTACGTATTTAACTTATTCAGCGTCTTCGTCACTTCCCAATAAGAAGAATAAAGCGGCTCCGCCAACGATTAATAAAATTCGAATAACCCATCCCATGGTACTGCCCCAAAGGTCAATCCAGGCTAAGAGTTTAACGTTGTAATTAAAAAATGAAAGGAGAATAGAAATGATTCCCAAAACAGCAAGAGCTAGTCCTCCTTTGGCTATTTTTGATTTAATTGTTCCCATAATATCCGGTTTAAAATTTTGAGTAAAACTATAGGGCAAGCGGCAATCAAAAAAGGGCCAATCTATTTCTGTGCTATCAGAAGGAATAAGTGATGATTTTTAATTGATAAGCGTTTTTTGACAATTTGAAAAACGTAATTAGTTTACGATCAAATTGGGTTTCTTGCTACCGTTTTAAAATCAAATTGATGCAAGTAAATGTTTCTATACGGCCAGAGTATTTAACCGATTCGCTCATGAAAGAGATTAGCGGAACTATTAAACAGAGGGTAGAAAAAACCGTGCGAGAACGACTAAATCCTTTAAAGGAACAAATTGAGCAGGTGAATGGAATAGTGGATGTTGAGGTAAGTCGTGATCCCATTAAAATTGAAATCAAAGGAGCTGACTTAAAGCTACATCATGAAGCGGGTAACCTATTACGGTGTGCCTAGTTCAGCCGAATCATTCAATTCGATTATTCCTTGTTCCAGTTAAACAAGTGGGTTAGGAAGTTATTCTTTTTACGTGACGATACCGGAATTTTGATATCGTTCTTAAGGTAAATAGTCCCCGATTTGTCGTAGCGGTCAATAAAGTTTAAGTTGACGATATAAGACTGATGTGGACGGGTGAAATAAGATTGATTGAGTTGCTCTTCAAACTCTTTAAGGGACTTAGAAGCAAGGTGTCTTTTACCGTCGCTTAGGAAAAAGGTGGTGTAGCCTTTGTCCGATTCACAGTACATCAGTTCTTTTAAATCGATGAGTTGAAAAGAATCCTGAAGGGATAAAATTAAGGTGTCGTTGTCTTTATTATAGACCTTTTTGGCATTTGAAATTTGCTGCTTTTGCGTTTCAACGGCTAATTCACCGACTTTGTTGATCGCGTTTTGTAGTTCATCTACATCAACTGGTTTTAACAAATAGTCCACCGCGCCAATTTTTAAGGCTCTTAATGCATATTCTTCATAAGCCGTAATAAAGATCACTTTAAAGGGAAAAGACTCGGTTTGTTCTAAAAAATCAAAGCCGGTTCCGTCAGTTAAGTTGATATCCAAAAAGACTAAATCAGGCTTGCAGGCCTTAGCTACCACAACAGCTTCTTTCACCGATTCACATTCTCCAACTACATCAATGGTATGTTCTATTGACGTCAGCAGACGCAGTAATCCTTTTCTAATTTGTTCTTTATCTTCTACAATTATCGCCTTCATGCAGTCTCATCTAATTTATATGGAATGTGTAAAGTAACCAAGGTTCCTTTTTCACCAAACTTTTCCCGATCTTCTACTTTAATTGATCCTTTTGCCTTAAAACTCTTAGATAGCATTGCCAGTCGTTCTGTGGTAATGGCTGTGGCCAGAGAGTTTTTATCCCTTTCATTTTTTGTTTGACTGGAGTTAATCCCAATTCCATTGTCGGTAATAATACAGACTAATTGCTTCTCTTTAATTGTAATGTTGACTTTTATTTCACAATTCTCCTTTTGTCCCAAAAAAGCATGTTCAATAGCGTTTTCAATGAAGGGCTGAATTAGCATTGGAGGGATTTTTATGGCCTTACCGTCTATAGAAGGATCTACCGTAAGTTGATAGTTAAATCGGGGAGGGTCATCTAAATTTTGGAGGGCCATATAATAGTCTGTCGCAGCCAATTCGGAAGCTAAGGAAACCGTTTTGTGTCTTGAGTTTTCCAGGGTAGTTCGGAGTAACTTAGAGAATTTATTAAGGTAAGAAACTGAGGCATCTTCTTCTTTGTTCAAGATCATTCCCTGTAAAACAGAGAGGGAATTAAAAATGAAATGGGGCGTCATTTGTGAACGCAGTAACTTTTGCTCAATCAAAATATTTTGATTTTGTGATTTAACGTTTCTCACCCACAAAAAGGTAATAATTACCGCTAATACGAGCATGGATACAAGAAAAATGATGACCCCATAAAGGAGTGTTTGTTCAGATTCAGCCAGCTCATTATCCACCACCACAATCTTCTTCTCTAGTGAGTGTTCTCGCTCAAAAGACTTTTTTAAAGCCACCAGTTCTTCGTCTAATTTGTCATTGAAAACTTCTTCATTGGTAATAGAAATCGAATCCAGATATCGTCTAGCTAAGGTTACATTTCCGGTATTACTATAATAGCTATAGTAGTATTCATAAATACCTTTTCGTTGTGCTGCATTGCCATACATATGGGCATGCATAGCTGTAGAGTCCAGGTAAAAAATGGCTTCATCCCATTTTTCCTGAAGCATTAATATCAAAGCCATATTGCTGTAGCTCGTATATGAGTCATAACCTAATTCTCGATCGCTTTCAATGGTTTTGTTGAGGTAGACAATGGCTTCATCAAACTTTTCCATCCCCATGAGCATAAGGCTATAATTGCCAGTGAATAAGTTCAAATCTCTAAATCGCTTTATGGTTATTTCATTGTAGGTATTGTACGCCTCTTCAAATCGACTATGTCTAAAATAAATCAAGCCCAGTTTGAAACACAATAATTGGTATTCGGCAGAGTCCTGAGGACGGAAATAATGAAGATTTGTTTCGCAAAAGTCGAGGGCTTCATCGTAGCGTCCTAAATCAACTAAGTTTTCTGTTTTTACGTTAATGGCGATACCAATATTTACCGTGTCTTTTGCAGCAAGAGATCTCAATAACAATTCTTCCGAATACATCAATCCATTGGAGAACTGACCCAGTCGACCATGTGAACGAGCCATGTACTCCAGTTCCAAAAGGGTTAAATTGGTCTTTTTACTTAAAGACGAAATAATGAGTTCATATTCATCATTCTTATAAAGCTTTTTGATATACTCATCAGTAGTTTGACTGTAGGATGAAAGTCCAAATATGAATAAGAAGAAAAGGAGCAGTTTAAATTTCATAGTTTGAAGAAGTTTCTCCGCTTTAGTTTTGGTAAAAGTAGTTATAGTTGGAGATATTGGAGCAGAAAGATAAAAGAGTAAAGACAAAAGATACTTTACAAACTATTTTTTGTCTTAAAGCGAAGTGATCCATGATCTTTCACCCATCTTAGAAAGTCAGAATAATTCCAAATAATCAAAATTTAGCTTCTTTAATAAATCAAATTCCGTCAGACATTTAAACTTCATTACCTTTAAAATAAACCAAAGTCGGTCATGAAATTTCTTTACACAATATTCATACTAATGCTACTTGTGGCATGCCAATCCTCTCAAACGAATACAAAAGAGGTTTCAGACTCAGATTCGACAAAAACAGCATTGTCCTTTGAAGAGGTACCCAATGTAGAAGGTTATTGGGAGTTTGTGAAAAATGAGATACTTGTTCCAGCACCAGATATTGAAGATCCACGCGATTATATGACGGAAGAATTAATTCCTGATTATGAGCCTTATACGGCGGAAGTGATTTTTAGTAAAGATTCTTTTTACAGAGCTTATTATCCAAAGGAATTGCTGGAGGGAGGAACATATAAAACGGACAAGGGGTTATTGGACGTTGAAGGTTCTTTGGGGTTGAGTAGGTGCATTGTGGAAGGAGATACAATGATATTGTACAGAATGGATTATGGAAATTTAGTGAGAGAGACTTTTTGTAGGGGCTTCTTTGATGATAAGGTTGTGTCTATCCTAAAAAGAGATACAGTAAACTATGCTTTATTAGCAGGGAAATGGTATTTGGCGCGAAGGGCTAATATTAATGATGATGGTACAGAGTATCATTTAAACTTCCCCCACAAAGTGGCAGACTCAATTTTTGTAACATACAATGAAATCACGGCTACGGTAACTACTGACAGAAGCATATACATGAATACGGATGGCGTAAAAAGGAAATACTATTACGGTTATAGGACGGGTTATGTTGGTGAATTAGTCCTAACTCCAGGAGATTGGTATCAAGGAGAGGACGTGATGTTGGAATATTGGAGGATGGATTAAATGGGTTTTTACTTTAGTTCAAACCCAAAATACTTATCTCGGGCTTCATCCTGACTCAATTTTTCGTTTTTGATTTCCCAGGCTATTTCAAACATTTCATGAATTCTTGTCATGGCCAATTGTCTGAATTCATCTCCCGGTCTGCAGAAAAAGAGCACCTTTTCACCAATGCCGTTGGTGTCCGGATAATTTTCCAAAATGGTCATGACAATGGTCTTCGCATCCACTCCCGACATTCCTTCTTCCCGGTCCCATTCCCAGCGCTCATTGTTTGTTGCTCCTACAATTAGTTCGTTCTCTCTAAAATCAATGTAATTGATAATTAAGAATGGTTTTTCCATACAACCAAATGTACTAAATGAAGCAAAGCTATTTCGCAAAAAGATTCAGCAACCCAAACCTTTGTAGTTTGAGTTGCCGTAATCCTGGTTTTTTATTGTTTGATTACTT
>JAKSBJ010000279.1 GCA_022361195.1 Flavobacteriales bacterium | reverse complement strand
GTTCGGTGCGCTCAAAGGGCAGGTCTGCCGGCGCCTGGGCAGCCGCAAAACCACTGGCAAGCAGTGCCGCGGCAAGTTTGACAAACCGGGTGATGGACATAAAGTTAACCCCTGGCGTTAGAACCTGTTAAAGCCTTGGCGTTAGAGCCTGGCCGGTAGCGTGACAAGTGGCGGTGATCCGATGGCTAGGACGCGGATAAGGCGTGCAGGATTTTCGCCCCTTGAGCGGGTCGCATATAGCAGGGTACCCCGGAAGCGGTGAATGCCTCTTCTATGGCCCGGTCGACAATACGGGGAATATCCCGCGATTGGATTTCGGGCAACGTGGCCGGCAATCCCAGGTCACGGTTTAACGTTCGAATCTCCCGGATAAAAGCTTCCGCCAGATCGGCTTCACCTTCACCCTCAAGACCAATCAAGCGGGCCAGCTCGGCCAGCTGTCGGGTGATATGATTTTTTGAAAAGTCCAGCACATGGGGCAGCAGGACGGCGTTGGCCAACCCGTGGGGAACGTGATAGATGCCTCCCAACTGGTGGGCCATTGCATGCACGTAGCCTACGCCCGCGTCGGTGATGGCCATGCCTGCGTGATAGGCCGCTACGGCCATCGCCTCTCTGGCCGCCAGGTTCTCGCCGTTGTTGTAAGCCTCGCGCAAATTATCGAAGATAAGTTTGACGGCAATGCTCGCATTTTCCCGCACTTCTGCGCTGGCAAAGGTCACCACATAGGCCTCAATGGCGTGCGTCAGCGCATCCATGCCTGTCGCTGCGGTAACGCCAGGCGGCAGGCCTTTCATCAGCAAAGGATCCAGGGCGGTGGCGAGGGGTACCAGTTTGGCGTCGCCAATACTGTACTTGCGCTGTTGTTGGGTATTGGTGACGATAGCACCCTGTGTTACTTCTGAACCGGTTCCCGCCGTGGTGGGTACGGCGTAAAAAGGCAGCGGTTTGTTTTTAACCTTTAGAAAACCCTCCAGCGATTCCGTCGTGATGTCATTCGTCAATCTGGCGGCAATAATCTTTCCCGCATCGATGGGAGAGCCGCCCCCCAATGCAAAAACCGTATCGCACCCGGCGCGCTTTCCCAGGCTAACCCCTGCCTCGATTTGCTCAATGGTTGGATTGGGCGAGATAT
>JAKSBJ010000213.1 GCA_022361195.1 Flavobacteriales bacterium | reverse complement strand
TAGATAGCTGGGAATATGTTGATTTAACAAGTCTTGGAAGTGTTCACGGATTAGACTTTGTATTAACTTCATCAGATACGGCAGGTGGTTTTGGAATGAATACACCGGCTTATTTTGCAATGGATGATATCAATGCAGGATGGGCAAGTATTGAAGAGGAGGAAATGGTACAGTTAAGTGCTTTTCCAAATCCATTTAATGATCAGTTGAATATCCAACTAGCAGAGGATGCAACGCTTCTTTTATTTGATCTTAATGGTCGTTTAATTAAAGAAGAAAAAGCATTTAAAGGAACTGTAGTATGGGATTTAGCTGATTTGGAATCGGGAATTTATACCTTGATTTCAAACGGAAAAACGGTTCATCAATCAAAATTGATTAAGCAATAAGCAAATCTTTGAGATGTTAAGGATGCTTCATATAAAGTACCGATTGCTTTTATGGGGCATCCTTTGTTTTTTTTCGGTTATAGCTCAACCTCAAGGTAAAATTTTAGATACCATTCCAATCATCTATCGTTCAGATGATGTCCTGAAAATTTCAACTTTAGCTTCCACCGTTCCGGCTTTTGTCTTAACTCCAGATCGTATTAAGGATCTGGGAGCATTGGATTTGGGAGATGCTATTGAGTATGTGCCAGGAGTGCAATTGAAAGATTATGGAGGAATAGGCGGAATAAAAACCGTTTCGTATCGTAGCTTAAATGCCAATCATACCACAATTATTCAGGATGGTAATGTGATTCCAAACACTCAAAATGGTGTTATAAATCTTTCCTCGTTTAGTTTAATTGGAGCTAAATCTATCGTTTTTTCAACTGGTGAAAATGTTGAGGAACAGACAACAGCTTCTGCTTACTTGCAAGCTAATAGCATTAGTCTGAATTCAAGATTAAATTCCAAGCCACGGAAATTAGCTATGAATTTGTATTCAACCGTAAATACGGTGAACGCTTATGAACATGGAGCACTTTTTCAGGTACCGCTTAAACGGTTTTTTGTTGGAGCGGAGGGAGTGTATAGACATGGAAGTGGAGAATATGATTTTCGATATCCTATCGCCGGTTTAGATGAAGTTCAACGAAGACAAAATGCAGCTTTATCCGAATATCGACTTCGGGCTACTACAGGTTTTCAGGGAAATAAACATAAAATTACCTTAAGTGGAGCTTATCGAAACAATGCTCAGGAATTACCGGGGGCAGTTGTACTTTATAATCCGTCAAATGATCAGGAACTTTGGAATGAAGATTTGGCGATTAGAGCTAATCATTTATTCAAAGCAAATAACTGGAAAGTTCATACACATGCTTCTTTTCAAGAAAATTATACGCGTTATTATGATCCTGGGTTTTTAAATGTAGAAGGATTCATTGATAATGAATACAAGCAAAAAATAAGCGTTGGCGGTTTTTTGATAAATAGGGTAATTCCAAAATCGAGAACTGAAGTCTTTTTAGGTGGAGATTTGTTAAATGCTGAATTAGAGAGCAGTGAGTTATCTGCTAAACCAAATCGATTTCAATTGAATTCTGTATTGGGATTTGGGCAACGTTTGTTCAAGCATCATTTGCATTTGAAAGGAAATGTAAGTGCTCAAATGATAGAAGATGATTTTGTTAGAAATGACCTTCCCGACCAACAATCGTACATCCGTTTTTCTCCCTTTGTTTCGGTATCCTACTTACCATTTAAATCAGAACGATTTAGGGTAAGGGCTTTTTACAAAAGAACGTTTAGAATGCCAACTTTCAATGATTTGTATTACAATTTTATTGGGAATTATGAGCTTGATCCTGAAGAAGCTAATTTGTTTAATGTTGGATTGACTTTTGGGAAGAAGTGGGGGAGGATGACCGTTGAATTATCCGCAGATACTTATTACAATAAGGTTTGGAACAAGATTGTGGCCATTCCAACCAAAGACATTTTTAATTGGAGTATGCAAAACATTGGTCTTTCAGATGCAAAGGGAGTTGATTTGGCTGCTTTGATTCAATTGAAATTTGAAAAGGTTCAGTTCATTTTAAATACTTCCCAATCATTTAATCAAACGCTTGATAAAACAAAACCAAATGGCGTTACTTATAACCATCAATTGCCTTATACACCCACTTATTCAGGAAATTATGGTGTCGCCGTAATATGGAAAAAATTCCGTTTCACTTCCAATTTATTGCATAATGGATCGCGTTATTCCCTCAACGAAAATATTTATGCAAACTACTTACCCGATTTTACCGATTGGAACGTTGGTTTAGCTCGATCGTTTGAATTGAAGAAAGACTTTAAAGCTGCTGTTGATTTTAAGGTGATGAACCTATTGAATGTCAATTATGAAATTGTGAGAAGTTTCCCAATGCCGGGTCGTTATTATCAACTTACTCTAAGACTAGAAAGATGAAAAATTACCTCATAGGAATATTCATAGCTCTTTTTTGCTTGACGGCCTGTAAAAAGGACCCACCTAAACCACCCGCTCCGGATGCGTATAGTAATGGTGTACTGGTCTTGAATGAAGGTTTGTTTCAACAAAATAATTCTTCCATTAGCTGGTATTCAAAGGGAGAATCAAAATCTTTTCAGCAAGTATTTTTAACGGAGAATGAACGCGGATTAGGGGATACAGCGAATGATTTTGAACTTTATGAAATTAACGGCAAAAAGTACATCATTGTGGCAGTTGATGTATCCAGTCAATTAGAAATTATTGAGGCCGCAACACTTAAATCGGTTGCTCAAATTCCAGTTTTTGACGGAACAGAGGCAAGAGAACCTAGAGAAATTGTGGTAGTAGGTCAGGTAGCTTGTGTTGCAAATTTCGATGGTAGTGTGGCCATTGTAGATTTAGTGAATAATCAAATAACGGCCTACTGGGAGGCTGGTTTAAATCCGGATGGAATTGCCCATTATGGCAATGACTTATTTGTTGTCAATTCGGGCGGATTAAATTCTCCTGATTATGATTCGACTCTCTCTGTTTTTGATTTGGAAACACAGTCTTTTAAAGGTAATATAACAACTGCCATCAACTGTTCTCAAGTTCAGATCACCGAAGAAGGACAACTCTATTTATTGTCTAGAGGAAATTATTCGGATGTCGATCCTTCCTTGCAGCGATTAGATGTTACTAAAGAAGCAATAGAGGTGGAGCAGGTATTTGATTTACCTATTTCATCTTTTGAAATCCACAACAACTGGTTGTATTATCACAATACGGACTTAAAAGCTATTTGCCGTATTAACTTGGATGGGGAGGATATGCCAGAGGCCGGAGCATTTATTGATGTTTCAGAATTTGAAACTTTTTACGGAATTCAAATTGATCCCTTAACGGGTGACATTTATTGTTTTGATGCCAGAGGATATGTGAATTCTGCCATTGTGAAATGTTATAGTAAAGAGGGAAATTTTAAATACGAATTTACAGCAGCTTTAAACCCTGCTAAACTCATTTTTTTACCATGAAAATTATTGTATTAATTGCATTGTTAGGAGCAGGAAGTTCCCTATTTGCTCAATATTCTCCAGCTGCTGGAGAGGATGGCTCAACAGCTATTCATAAAGATTCATCTGTTTTTATTGGCTGGGCTGCCGATGTTGTTGAATTCAGTCCCGGTCCGCAGGATATTTCGATTCCAGGAAGTCCCAATGTTTATTTTGGGGATGCTACTGAGGCTTTAAACAAAGCCGAAGGTACTTCAACTGATGTGGTAAGTTTAGGAGACGGAGGTTCTATTACAATTCGGTTTCATTTGCCAATAATGAATGGTGAAGGACCTGACTTTGCTGTGTTTGAAAATGGGTTTGATGAGAGCTTTTTGGAACTTGCACATGTTGAGGTGAGTTCGGATGGAGAAAATTTTGTTCGTTTTCCCTCAGTTTCTTTAACGACCACTGATGAACAAACAGGCACATTTGGAACAACCAATACAGAGCTGATTCACAATTTGGCTGGAAAGTTCATACAAGGTTATGGAACACCTTTCGATTTGGAAGATTTAGTTGATTCAACAGGCATAGATATCGACATGATTAATTATGTTAGAATTGTGGATGTTGTGGGAAGTATTGATCCAACTTACGGATCGTATGATTCGGAAGGAAATTTAATCAACGATCCTTTTCCTACAGAATTTTCAAGTGGAGGTTTTGATATAGATGCTGTGGGATTAATTCATGCAAATGGTGATTATACCACTGGCTTGGACAAGTTAGAGTCAACAGTAAATGTTTACCCCAATCCAAGCCAGCAGTTCATTAAAATTTCATCGACCGATGAGGTCAAAAATATTGAGCTCTTTGACCTGAACGGGCGTCAGATTTTGAGTACGAAAGAAACAGAAATCGACTTGAGTTCTTTGTCAATTACAAGTGGAATTTATATTCTGAAAATTCAAACAGCAAAGGGAATGGTTAGTGAAAAAATAACCTTCAATAAGCTGTAGTTGGGGAGTTAGCTTTGGGGCAAGTCAACAGAATTGTTGTCGTTTTCAGACTGTTTTTCATCATCACTCTCATGATACCCTCTTCTCTTTTTTTCAATAACGGCCAATAGTCCGTAAACTAAAATGAGAATAAAGAGGGCAATGAGAATCTCCCACACTAAATAATACACATCCATAATCAAACACCTCCTTCCTCCTTATAAATTAGTGAAAAATCAAATGGAAGTCAAGAATTCGCTTTGAAACCTAATGGACAGAAAAGCAGTAGGAGTATGTCAGAGAAAGGGTATGAATTGATTTGTACTTCTTTTTTTGTTAACTTGTTGGTAGAGTAGGGGTGTATGAGTCAAAGGAACTCCTGTACGTATTTTGAAAACAATGGGAGTTGAGGTCTTTTCTCTTATCAACGAAATTTTACCCGTCATGGAAGATTTTCTATTAAAGGGGACGAAGAAAACACCAACAGTGTTTCTAAAGAAGGATGGAACTTTTGTTTTTTCAGGTACTAGTATGCCTGAAGATGCCGCGAATTATTATTTCAACATTATGGACTGGCTGAGTGATTATTTTCGTTCTCCAGCTGATTCTACACATATTAAAATATCCTTTCGCTATCTAAATTCGGCAAGTTCCAGCATGATTTACAAAATTTTTCATCTGATGAATCGCCTACCAATTACAGGACGGTCTTCTGTAAATTGTACCTGGACAATGGAAGAAGACGATCAGCAAATGTTTGACTTTTACAATCAAATTAAAGAAATGGCATCTAACATCCAATTCACATCACATGCTGTATATAAGATCGAAGAAAAGGATTTTGTATAAGCTAGAAATTAAACTTCAAATCCCGTTCATCCATTACGTCAAAGGATATTTTAAACTGGACATTCTTGGGTTTGTCGGGACTCGGTAATGAGAATTGCGTATTGGCGACACTCACAATACAATAACCTCCTAACCTAAGTCGATATCTGAATATTTTAAAAATCCGTTCCAGTCCAACAAAGGCTTCGGTGTAGAAAAAGTCATTGTGCTCCGGCAAATAAAGGAATCCTCCTCCCATTAAGGCTTTAATTCCAGTGCGCTTCATGAATGGAATTTTGTTGATGATCGCTCCATTGAAATGATGAATATAATGGAACTCAGCAAAGAACCTTTGCGTCTCATAAGATGAATCTAAATTCTGGAAAGAATTTAAAGGATCACTAAATAACCATCCTCCCCATATTCCTTTATCGGACTCACGGAAGAACTTTTTGTCAATGTAAAAGACGGAGTCCTGATTAATGAAAGTTCCGGTGGTTGCGTAATACCTGGATTGACCCATTGTACCAATTTGGAAAGTTTGTTCTATTCCTAATCGGATATAATCATAATCTACAACGGAGCGGAATGGTCCTTTCCAACCTTTTTCCCATTGAAGGAAGAAAGTTGGCCAGCGACTACCCAAAATCACTTTTCGTTTAGGCTCGGTCATATATTGTTGTCCTGGAGTATAAGCGAGGCGCACATTGGTTCTGAAAGCCCAATAAGGATCAAACTGAATTGGAAGTTCTTCGTTTTCTAAAACATTGTCGAGAAAGTGGTTGAACTTATACGTACTGTCAAAGGAAGATCTTCTCTCCACATTAACTCCCACACTTCCAAATAAACCGTTCAGAATTTCAATTCTATGCCAGGCTCCAAAACGATTACTGATATAGTAATTGTTTCGCTTAATCATATTTAACCAGGCATCCCACTGATTAATTAAACGAGCATCCCGTCCGTAATAAACTGAGTAGTCACCAAAACGTTTAGGGGCATAACGATGATATATTCGAGCACTTCCCCGAACGTCGGCATTATTGAATCCTATGGTTGCTTCATTGTAATAGTCAATCCATTGTTCATTTTCCCATTTTTTGAAAATGTTAAACCCAGGTCCAATTCGCATTCCTCCAATACCAACAGGTTCATAAAGGTCTGATAAAGAAGAGAGATACCACTGCGTTTTTTTATGACGATTTCGGTGCGTAATTCCCAAAAACAAAACCTTTAAGGCCGTAATTTTATTAAAAACAGCATCTACGGAGTCCAAGTATTCCTCTGAGGTATAAATCGCCGTTAAACTGTCTTGAACGAATTTTTTACGTTGCTCTTCCTCAGTTAAAGGAACAGGTCTTATTTCTCCCCAAAAGGTACTATCTCTTTCATAGGCCTCTTCCGTAGTGACTCCAACTTCGTTGCCAAAAAACTTGGGTGGGAAGGTAGGGTTGATTTTGTAGTTGGTATAAAACACTTGTGTACTACCCTTTACCGTTTCTTTTCCATATTTGGTTTTGTAGTCGAAAATCTGCTTACTCACTACCCAAAAGGAATCGATCTTTTCATATTCCTGTAAAATTCTAAAGTCATCATACTTCTTAAGATTTCCCTTGTGCATGGAGAGGTCAACCTTGGTTAAAACCCACTCACTTTTCAAAATCCAAATGTGCCCTTCCATGGTAGATGTTCCTACATTACGGGCATTAATTTGAACTTTATAGACGGTATCATTTTCGGTTGGAATGATCTCCTTTAGTTTGTATTTATAGTTCAGAATTCCCGAAGGGTGAAGTGGAGAAACAATAGGAGTATGATGGAGGTTATCCATCTTAATTAAACTCTTGTAAAAGTTGAATTCACCATTAATGGTGGTCGTATGATAGATTTGATCCGGACGTCCAATCTTTTCGTAACCATTTCGGATTTCCTTTTGATCATTTGGATACTGAAAATGTTTGGTAAGGTTAATTTCCACCATATTCAAACGATCTTCTCCTTTTATAGCATTTTCAATTTCTTTCTTTTGCTCTTCAAATTGATCTTTGGGTTGGCCATCGTCTTCCTGCTCAACTTTTTTCTTCTTTTGTTTAACGTCAAAAGTTTCAACCCCTTTTATATAAACATCGCAGGTGTAACCATCAAACTGTCGTATCATTTCCTTTTTATGATCAATAACCCGACGGGTAAGTTCCCAGCCAATGTTTCTCTTTTTGGTTTTGATTTCGACCGTTTCTAATTGATTGTCGCTTTGCTTCAACCAAATATTTTGTACAGTTGGAGTTAGTTTATCTACCGTAACTTTTACCGTTTGTTCTTCAAATCCAACGCATTTGTAAATGACGTCATAGTTTCCCAAATCACATCCAAAGTAGTATTTACCTTCTTCATCGGTAATAGCTCCGAGATTAGGAAAGTTTTTGACAAATACTTTAGCGTAGGGAATGGGGTTATTATTTTCATCCTGAACAAATCCGGTAATGGCTTGCGAGAATGCGCTATTTGTGGTGAATCCGAGTAGGAATAAAACTAAAAGGGTTGCGCGGAATTTCTTCATTTGTACTGATAAGACAACGAGCTACGAAAAAAAGTTACAATGTAATTGAAAAAAAAACAGTAAAAAGTTAAAAAAACTTAGAAACGGTGAATTTCGAAAATGAACGGTCTAATTTTTTTAATTTGTTCGGATCGTTTTTTATTGTACGTTCGGTAGTTAGTTCTCATATCAATATTTAGACTGTCAGTTTGCATTAATTCATCGATTTTGTGCTCTATATAATCATGTCGAACCGCATAGGTTACAGATTGTTTTTTTGAATTATTTGCAGTGATAATTCCAACTAAATCTCCATGCTGGTTGAATAATGGTGCTCCACTGTATCCCGGATTAGAAGGCATAGAAATCTCAAAATAATTAGTGTCAGACTTAAAGCCTGTTTCAGAACTCACATTTCCTTCGGTATAAACAATATCGCGTTTAGGATAGCCCAGAGTAAACACTTCTTCGCCTAATTCCATTTGCCTTTTGTAAAAGCGGAATGGAACTGCTGATAGATGATCAACAACTTTAGGATCGCATTGTAAGATGGCAAAGTCCAAAAGTGAGTCTACATATACCTTTTTGGCGTGGAAAGTCAAGCCCAGCTTTTTTTGTTGGAGTGTTACTTTTTTCTTTTTGCGTAAAAGGTGTTTAGCCGTAATGAAATATCCTTTTTCCGAAATTAAAAAGGCTGTTCCCAAAGGTTTTTTGTTGATAGCATCTAGCAAACTATCTTCGGTAATTACCATTTCAGGTGAAAGATGAACATCCGTCACTCCTTCATTCGTGTCGGCCTCCACATACGCTTCTTCGCTTGCTACATCTTCTTCGCCTACTTCACCTTCTTCAACCCCACTCAGTTCATTATATTCATTTGCTTCAACAGCCATTTCTCCTCCTTCCAAACCAAAAGGATCAATAATTAACAAGGACAATACGAGTATAGCGGCAGTGCTCACTGCAATTAAAAAGGGCTTTCGTAAAAAGAATGTTTTTGTAGGATATACATCTCGGTGAATTTCTTCTAAGCTTTGGCGGATTTGTCCGTATTCTTCTCCTTCAAAAATTGCCGTTGAATAGGCTTTATATTCTTCAAATTCTTTTCGGAATGATTCATCAACTTTTAATTTCTCCTCAAAAGCATTCATTTCTTTGGCAGACATTAGGCCTGTTAGGTAATCATCAAATAATGCTATGTTCTCTTCTCTTTTCAACTTCCCTTAATAATGAATTTTTTAAGTCGCATTAAACATTTGTACTTCTGGTTTTTTGCCGTTTTGGGATTGGCGTAACGGAATTCTTCCGCAATTTCCTGCATGCTTTTTTTGAAGTAATAAAAGGCTTTAATAATACTGCTACATGGTTCTCCCAACTCATCAATACCTCTTTTGATGGCCGTTAAACGAATAATTTTTTGATCGTCATCTTCCGGAACGTCCAAAAAACTCTTTTCGGCAAAATAGGCTTTAGTGTCTAACTTTTTGACCGTTATTTTCTTTAACCATAAGTTTTTACTAATTCCAAAAAGGAAAGTACTCAGTTTAGAACTTAATTGAAACTCGGCAGATTCAACCTTTTTAATGAGCAGGAACATTGAATCCTGAAAGATGTCTTTTGCATCATCTCTGGAGCCACTGTTTTCACGGACATATTTTTCAACCATAGGATATATTTCCTTATAGATCGTTTTCAACATTGCCGGATCCCGATCTCTGATCAATTGGATGGTTTCAACCGATATTTCTGTTTTACTAATCACTAACGTCCTAGTTGCTATATCCTGGAAAAATGAAAAGGTAACCCAAAATAAAAAAAAATTATTGAGGGGGTGACCTTTTTCAACAGGAGAGGATATAGGGATGAACTAAAAACTGAATTATGAATAAGAAATTGATTTTGACATCGGCCATTGCCTATTGTTTATTGTTGCTTCATGCTTGTGGAGTAGGTGGGGGCGAAAGTGCAGCAGATACGAATAGTGAAGATGGGGTTTATTATACGGAAGAAGTTGCCATGGCGGAAGATGCTACAGAGGGAGATGTTTTTTATGAGGAGGAGTTGATGGAAGAACATGTTGAAGAGTCTTTTAATACAGAAGAATATGATTACATGCCCGAAAACGAATTCTTGTCGCCAGGTACTAATCCACTTTCAACTTTTTCAATTGATGTGGATAACGCTAGTTACACCAATGTTCGACGAATGATTGAGCAGGGGGACCAACCACCTGTAGATGCCGTGAGAACTGAAGAGTTCGTTAATTACTTTGATTACAATTATCCGGTTCCGAACAAAAAAGATGTTTTTTCTGTTTATACCGAGATGGGAGATTGTCCGTGGAATGATGAAAATAGATTGTTACATATTGGTTTAAAAGGATACACCATTCCAACCGAGGATTTACCGCCGTCAAATTTGGTTTTCCTTTTGGATGTTTCAGGATCGATGGAGGATGAAAATAAATTACCTCTGCTCAAAAAATCGTTTAAGCTATTAGTAGATAAACTAAATGCTAAAGACAGAGTTTCTATTGTGACTTATGCAGGAGACGAACGATTGGTACTTGAATCAACATCGTGTGAAAATAAAGAGGAAATTAAAGAAGCCATTGATAATCTATACTCCGGAGGTTCAACTAATGGAGAAGGGGGAATTGAAATGGCATATGAACAGGCTTTGGAGCATTATTTGCCCAATGGAAATAACCGGGTGATTTTAGCTACTGATGGAGATTTTAACGTTGGAAGATCATCAGGAGGTGAATTAACTCGCCTAATTGAAGAAAAGAGAGATAAGGGAGTTTATTTAACCATTTTAGGATTTGGGATGGGGAATTTGAAAGACTCAAAAATGGAGAGTTTAGCCGATCATGGTAATGGAAATTACTTTTACATTGATGACATTCGTGAGAGCAATCGTGTATTAGTCACCAATTTGGCCGGAACACTTTTTACCATTGCAAAAGATGTTAAGATTCAGGTTGAATTCAATCCTGAATATGTTGCGGAGTATCGACTAATTGGTTACGAAAACCGTATCATGAATGCAGAGGATTTTGCCGATGATAAAAAAGATGCAGGTGAGTTAGGGGCTGGACACACGGTTACAGCGATCTATGAAATTGTGCCGGGCAAAGCGGCAAAGTCTAAACTCAAATATCAGCAAACTACTTCAAACCATTCTGATGAAACTGCATTGATCAAACTTCGTTACAAGCAGCCTAAAGAGTCAAAATCGAAATTGATTGAATTGACAGTTTTAGATGAACAACAAAATTGGGAACAAAGTAGTACTGACTTTAAGTTTTCAGCAGCTGTGGCAGGATTTTCACTGATTTTGAGAGAATCAGCCTATATCGGAGATTTCACTTATGATGATGTGATTGACATTTGTATGAAGGTGGTTTCGATTGAAGAACGGGAAAAAGTCAATTTCATTCAAATGGTTGAAAGTGCAAAACTCTTGACCAAAACATCTTAAAAAAACTTCTTCTATCCCGGTCATGTAATGGTACTGATTACAAACGTCTGAATAGACCGTTTTAGAGGAGTTTATATAGAGGACCGTCTCCAATTGTGAGGCGGTCTTTTCTATTCACAATCTCTCTCTACCGTCAAATTTCCATCTAAATCATACTCTTTCCAAATTCCGCTTTTCTCATCGTTGGTATAATTCCCTTCGTACCGTACTGTGTTATTCTCTGATTCGTAATAGTACTTCCAAAAGCCTGATCGTTGGCAGTTTTCAAAATGTCCCTGAGTGTGAATGTTACCGTTTGAATGATACGTGTTCCAAAAACCGTCGGCCATTCCTTCGGTGAAATTACCTTCCATTTTTAATTCCCCATTTGGGTAATAAAACTTCCAAAATCCATCCACCGTTCCATCTATGAAATTACCTTCACTTTTCTTTTCCATAGTCGAATAATAGATAGTTACAAAGCCATTTACAGAACTGCTGGTGTCTTCGGGGGCACATGGTACAAGGCTGGTCTCGGGATTAAAAGTACAGTCAGAAGTTTTTGGTTTATTACATTGAATAAAAATAAACGAACTTCCCAAAAGGAGGATAAGAGAGGCAAAGCGCATGGGGTTTTGAATGTTATGGATTCCCCTATCAGACGTTTACCATAAATGACACTTACAGACGACCCTATCTGTAAAGTAGCTTTTTTTCAAACTTAAATTGGCATTATTGCCCAATTTATTTCGTTTCAAGCTAATTAAATGTTACCTTTGCCGTCCGATAAATTTTACATCCGATTTTATGAAACTATCAGCGTTCAATTTTGACCTTCCGGAAAAATTAATTGCTCAGCACCCTGTAGAAAACAGAGATGAATCCAGATTGATGGTATTGAATCGTAAAGAGCAAACCATCGAGCACAAAATGTTTAAAGATGTGCTGGATTATTTTGATGAGGGAGATGTGATTGTTATGAATAACACAAAAGTATTTCCAGCACGTTTGTATGGGAATAAAGAAAAAACGGGGGCAAGAATTGAAGTTTTCCTTTTAAGAGAATTAAACAGAGATAGTTTACTTTGGGATGTTTTGGTTGATCCTGCTCGAAAAATCAGAATTGGTAATAAGCTATATTTTACAGATGATGATTCTTTAGTAGCTGAGGTAATTGATAATACTACCTCTAGAGGAAGAACGATCCGTTTCCTTTTTGATGGGAACTATGAAGAGTTTAAACAAAAAATCACTGAATTAGGTGAAACACCAATTCCTCCATATATTAAAAGCTTAAGAGATGTAGTTCCTGAAGACGAAGATCGTTACCAAACTATCTACGCTAAAAAAGAGGGAGCTGTTGCTGCTCCAACTGCAGGGCTTCACTTTAGCCGTGAGTTATTAAAGCGTTTGGAAATTAAAGGAGTTGACTTCTCTGAAATTACTTTACACGTTGGTTTGGGGACATTCCGTAACGTTGAGGTAGAGGACTTAACAAAGCATAAAATGGATTCTGAACAAGCTGAAATCGATCAGACTTCTTCAGATATCGTGAACAATGCTAAGAAGAATAAGAGAAGAGTTTGTGCGGTTGGTACTACAACAATGCGAGCTTTAGAGTCGAGTGTTTCAACTGATGGACTTTTGAAGCCTTATTATGGGTGGACAAATAAATTCATCTTCCCTCCGTATGAATTCTCAATTGCTGATTCAATGATCACAAACTTCCATACTCCTCAATCTACTTTGTTGATGATGGTTTCTGCTTTTGCAGGACATGATTTCATCATCAAAGCTTACGAAGAGGCAGTGAAAGAAGGGTATCGCTTTTATTCGTATGGCGATGCGATGTTGATCATCTAAGAAGTCTTAGTTAACGATTCAAACTTGGCTTGAAAAGATCTGTCATCATAACAGCCGGAGGTGTGGGTCGTCGAATGGGAACGGCAATTCCCAAGCAATTTCTAGAAATTGATCAAAAGCCTATTCTAATGTTGTGTCTGGAGAAATTCCATGCATTTGATGCTGCAATGGAGTTGATCGTCACTCTTCCCGAGAACGAAATCCAACGTTGGAAGGAAATTTGTGATCAGCTAGATTTTAAAATTCAACATGAGTTGGTTGCAGGCGGAGCAAATCGCTTTGATTCAGTTAAAAATGGATTGAGTAAATGCAATGGAGACCTTATTGGTGTTCATGACGGTGTTCGTCCATTTGTATCGGTAGAGGTGATTAAGGCTTGTTATGATCTTGCAGTACAAGAAGTTGCTGTAATTCCCGTTATAACTTTAAAAGAATCCGTTCGAAAGGTAGAGACAGAAGGTTCTGTTGCTTTGGACAGAAGTAAATATCGTTTAGTTCAAACACCGCAGGTCTTTCAAAAGGCGGTACTTGATGAAGCTTATCAGCAAGAATATAAAGCTGAATTTACAGATGATGCTTCTGTGGTTGAGCAATTGGGATATACCATCCAATTAGTGGATGGAAATCCTGAAAATATCAAAATCACAACACCTTTTGATCTGGAAATTGCTAAATTGTTATTGCGAAACAACCATTAATGCGTCATCTGATCCTTTTAATAGTAACAAGCTTCACCCTGTGGAGTTATGGACAGTTTGTTCCTTCAGTCGGAACCAAATTGTACCATATAAAGGCGGGTGATAATTACCAAAAATACCGTGTTGCCTGGTACAATGAAATGGATACCTATGATTTTTACACGGCACACAACCATTTAAATCCTATGGGAGTTGGGATCAATGTGCGCTCATTTGGTGGACGCTTTTTAGATAGCTCCAAATTTAAATTGGGATATTCACTTGAACTTGGTTTTCAACAATTCCGTTCCAAGACCAACTTCATTTATGAAGGGAGTTCGTCTGCCCATCCAGATTCAGCATTAAACGCCAAAGAAGGATTCACGTTTTATTCGGATTACACTACTGTTTATTTTACGCATTATCTCGATTTCAATTGGAATTTGACAACAAAACTAAAATGGACCAATTCAATTGGAGTTGGGCTTGCGGCCATGTTTCGATCAACAGCTCGTGACTTTCCCTTTCGGGAGGCTTCTTTTATAGATAATGATAGGCCAGTGATTTTAACGACGAATTTTGAATCGCAGATAACAGAGAAATACAAACGTTTTGACGTTGGTTACTTTGTCTCTTTAGGTTTATTTTCTTTTCCGCTCTTTAATGATGATGATCCGGAAGTTGATCAAATAGACAACAGAACCAAATTATCAGAAGTTCGTTTTAATGCCATTGGCATTCGAATCATTCCGCATCCAAGATTAAAAAAGAAAGTGGAGTTAGGGCCCGAAGATTTGTAGTCTAAAATCCCTTGGTGTGATCTTTAAAATAGTTGATTAAATCCTGCTCAAAGGATTCAATGATAATGGATTCATCAAAGTCAACTCCTGCACTGGCATCAGCAATCTTTGTCATTACATCTAACATCTCAGCATATTCATGTGCTGGTCCGTAAGATTGACAAAAGGAAACAACTTTCTGGTATACCTCATCTACAGAAAGTCCCTTATTCACTTCATAATTAAATGACCAACTGATGTTAGAAGCCCAAGGATGATCATTTAGAATTTCCTGTAACTGACTCATTTCTTCTTCTTGAATCACCCCATCTGCCATGGCTATAGCATAGAGTAATTCACCAAAAGCATCGTATAGTCTTTCTTTATCCTTCACTATCTGAAAATTAGGCTTAGAGTAAAGATAACAAATTTCGTTTAGTCGTTTTCAAATCCCATTCAAATGCCTAAATTTGCGACTCTCTGAGAAATTACTTTTATAAAGTAAACTCGTTAAATGTTGATCAAAAGACTTAAAAAATAAGACATGGCAGATACTCCTAAAATCATTTACACCAAGACAGATGAAGCTCCGGCTTTAGCAACTTATTCTTTTTTACCAATTGTTAAAGCGTTTACCTCTTCTTCTGGAGTGGAAATTGAAACTCGTGATATTTCATTGGCAGGACGAATTATAGCTCGTTTTCCAGAATTCTTGAGTGATGATCAAAAGCAATCAGATGCATTGGCTGAATTAGGAGATTTGGTAAAAAAGCCTGAGGCAAACATTATCAAATTGCCAAATATTTCGGCTTCTGTTCCTCAGTTAAAAGCAGCTATTAAAGAACTTCAGGCTAAAGGGTATGCTTTACCAGATTATCCTGAAGAGCCTGCAAATGATACAGAAAAGGATATTAAGTCGCGTTACGATAAAATTAAAGGATCGGCTGTTAACCCAGTATTGAGAGAAGGAAATTCGGACCGTAGAGCACCAAAAGCGGTAAAGAGCTACGCAAAGAAAAACCCTCATTCAATGGGAGCATGGTCAGCTGATTCTAAATCACATATTGCTACAATGAGCTCGGGAGATTTCCGTTCAAATGAGCAATCAGTTACCGTTTCAAATGCGGGTACAGTAAAAATCGAATTGCATAAAAACGACGGATCAACTGATTTGTTGAAGGAAGTTCCTGTTCAAGCAGGTGAGGTGATTGATGGAACATTCATGAGCCAAAAAGCATTATTAGCTTTCTTAGACGAGCAGGTAGAGGACGCTAGAAATACTGGGGTTTTATTCTCGGTGCATATGAAAGCGACAATGATGAAGGTTTCTGATCCTATCATCTTTGGTCATGTTGTAAAAGCTTACTTTAAATCAGTTTTCACAAAGCATGCTGAGGTTTTAAACTCTGTTGGAGTTGATGAAAGAAATGGTTTTGGTGATTTGGTTGCGAAAATTGAGCAATTGCCGGCTGATAAGAAAAGTGAAATTGAAGCAGACATTCAAGCTGTTTACGAAAACGGACCGGATGTAGCCATGGTAAATTCTGATAAAGGAATTACTAACCTTCACGTTCCTTCTGACATTATTATTGATGCTTCTATTCCTGCTATGTTGAGAAGCTCTGGTCAAATGTGGAACAAAGACGGAAATTTACAAGATACTAAAGCGGTAATTCCAGATAGCAGTTATGCACATTTATATCAGGCTGTAGTTGACTTCTGTAAAAAGAACGGAGCATTTGATCCAACAGCAATGGGAACTGTACCAAACGTTGGTTTAATGGCTCAAAAAGCTGAAGAGTACGGATCACATGATAAAACATTTGAAATTTCTGCTTCTGGAACTGTTAAGGTAACAGATGAAGCTGGAACTGTTTTAATTCAACATGATGTTGAAGAAGGGGATATCTGGAGAATGTGTCAGGTAAAAGATGAGCCAATTAAAGACTGGGTTAAGTTAGCTGTAAGCCGTGCTCGTGCAACGGGATGGCCTGCTGTT
>JAKSBJ010000114.1 GCA_022361195.1 Flavobacteriales bacterium | reverse complement strand
CACCTGACAGACGATCAGGGCTTTCGACTGGAATGTGAGACCTGGCCGAAACTGCATGAGATTGGCAGTGCGGGGGCGTACTTCACGAAAGCGGAGATGCGCGGGCTGATTGATGCGGCTGCGGAGCGCGGTATTCGCATCGTGCCGGAGTTTGGTCTGCCGGGCCATTCCATTGCGTGGCAGGTGGCCTATCCGGAGCTTGCAGCAGCCAACCCGCCACCCTCCAGGGTGGGCGAGCTTGAGGGTTATTTCTCTCCTGGGATCGACCCAGTGGAGGATGGAACCTACACGTTCATTGACCGCTTTGTTGAGGAGATGGCGGCACTCTTTCCTGATCCCTATTTCCACATTGGCGGAGATGAAGTGAACGGCAGGGCCTGGCATGAGAACCCGGACATCGCTGCTTTCATGGCGGAGAAAGGGTTCAAGCGCTCCGCGGATCTGCAGGCGCATTTCACGACCCGGTTCGCAAAGATTGTGGCAGCCCATGGCAAGGTTGCGGTTGGCTGGGAGGAAATACTCCACGGCAACATTGCCGATGAGGTGATCATTCACCTCTGGGACAAAGGGACATACGCGCCGGAGCTTGCACGCCATCCGGTGTTGACCTCCTGGAACTATTATCTGGATCACCAGCAACCCTCTGACTGGCTCTATGGGAAAGACCCACTTGATTTCAAACTCAAGGACGGGAGCAGCAACGCACCGCTCAATGTGCTGGGGGCGGAAGTTACCAACTGGTCAGAGACGATCAATGGCGAGACGCTCGACATGCGCACCTGGCCGCGCACCTTTGCCATCGCAGAGCGGCTTTGGTCGCAGCGGGACTTTGCGGATGGCGAGGGCCATGACGATCTGCGGGCGCGGATGCAGGCGCGAAGCCTCGATCTGGAAGCAGCGGGCCTGATGCATCGTGCGCGGTCTGCCGAATTTTTTGCTGATCAGTTTGAGGATGAGGCGGTGTCAGCTCTTGTAGCCGAGTTCGCTGAACTGCTGCAGCCTGCGGCCTATCCCTTCTTCAGGCGGCGGCGCGCCATTCTGGAACGGACCTTGCCGAAGCTCTTCCCGCTCCGTCATGAAGATCGCTACTCCAATGTCGACCGACTGGTGGACAATCTCATTCCGGAAAGCGAGATCGCTTGGGCGTTT
>JAKSBJ010000152.1 GCA_022361195.1 Flavobacteriales bacterium | reverse complement strand
GACATTGTGGTACGCGAAGGGCAATACATTAAGGTGTTACCCATCGTGCTAAAAGGAAACGTCAGGGTTTTTCAGGCCAAAGAAGATCGCGAAATCCTTTTGTATTATGTTATGCCGCAGCAAACCTGTATGATGTCTCTTTCGGCTTCTTTTTTCAATCACACCAGTCCGTCACAGGCAGTAGCGGTTGAAAAAACCTCCATTTTAGCCATTCCGGCAGATAAGGTAAGAGATTGGCAAAAGGAATTCCCTAGCTGGAACGACTTTGTGATTCGGACCTTTCGGAATCGCTACGATGAACTGCTGGAGACTTTTGAAAGTGTGGCCTTTGATCACATTCACGAAAGGGTATGGGACTATTTGCAAAAACGACTCGAGGGTGAAATGTCTCGTTTTGTGGTGATTTCTCATCAGCAATTGGCTTATGAACTCGGAACAACCCGGGTGGTGATTTCCCGCATTTTAAAACAATATGAGGAGGAGGGGAAACTGACTTTGCACCGCGGTCAAATCGAAATGCATTAGGGAAATCTACTTTTTAACCCATTATTTTGGGTTTGTGTATCAATTGATACCGTTTTAGGCCTCGTTTGGGCGATAAGTTTGACTCATAATTAATTTCTAAACAGAATGTTATGAGTAAACAAGCTTTTTTAAATGAACTGGAGGCCGAATTCGCCGCCACTCAAAATTTATTAGAAACTGTTCCGGCTAATCAGCTGGAATACAGACCCCATCCAAAATCAATGACATTGGGACAATTGGCCCTTCATGTTGCATCCATTCCGGGTAGAAATCTCGGTTTTGCGAAGGACGGAAGTGTGGAGACCAATGTCATCGTTCAACATCCGTTTCCGGTGAGCAAGGAGGATATTTTGGGCGCTTTGGCCAACAGCCGTGAAAAGGTGAATGAATTATTGGGCGGAGAGGATGCCGAATGGCTCAATCAGCCCTGGAATTTGTTAAAAGAAGGTCAATCATTGGCCGAAATACCAACGGCTGCTTTCGTCCGCACTTTTGTGCTGAATCATTGGTATCACCATCGTGGTCAGTTATCGGTCTATTTACGAATCCTAAATCAGGAAATTCCTTCTATTTACGGTCCATCGGCTGATGTAAATCCTTTTGCTTAATCCCTAATTCTTAAAACTAAAATTCAAAAAAATGAGAACAATTATTTTAACCCTCAGT
>JAKSBJ010000164.1 GCA_022361195.1 Flavobacteriales bacterium | reverse complement strand
GTTTCTTTGTTACGGGCAGCAATTTTTAGATCGACAGATTGTTTGAAAAGAGTTTCCTGAAAATCCCAGCACTCTTTATAGTCAATCAATCCCTTTTCAATGTAATTTACCTGTCGCATATTGAGGTACAAAGTTAATAAAGATGTTGCGTTTGTACATTAAAAGACAACTGTCACATCATTTAAGACGTATCTTTATTCCATGCGGATCAAACAAGTAACGGTTATATCATGTCTGTTAGTGGCTATTTTTGCCTGCCGAAAGGATGAACCCATTCCGGTAGCATCTACTACTCCGTACGTTTTTGACTTGCCCAAACCTCTTGGTAACTACGGTGATATGGTTATTCCAGAAGATAATCCAATGACTGTTGAGGGGGTTGCTCTGGGTAAAAAACTATTTTACGACAAGCGACTTTCAAACGACGAAAATTTATCTTGTAATAGTTGTCATTTACAGGAATATTCATTTTCCACGCCCTCCAATGCCATTGGTGACGTTGATGGCGGAAAGGTTAGAAATGTAATGCCTCTGGTAAATTTGGGCTGGGTAAATGCCTATGCATGGGATGGAAGAAAAACGTCCTTAGAAGAAAAAATTAAAGAATCATTTTTAAATCCATACTCTCTCAATGCTCAGGCAGAAACGGTATTGCCTCGTTTAGCAGAAGATGACTTTTATCCTACCGAATTTGAAGTGGTGTTTGGTGATTCTGAAATTACTTTTGACCGTATTGCAAAAGCGCTGGCTCAGTTTTTTAGAACCTTAGTTTCAGGAAACAGCCCTTATGATAAATACTTAAGAAATGGTGTTGGAGGAAGTGGTTGGAGCCAGGAAAATGAACTAAAAGCTATTCAGGGGTACGCCATTTTTGAAGGAGAAATAGGTGATTGCGCACACTGCCATGGGAATGAATTTAATCCGCTTTGGACTGATGGTCAAATGCGAAACAATGGATTAGATGCCAGTTTTGAGGACGACCTGGGATATGGATTTGTAACCGGGAATGCTTCGGATAATGGAAAGTTTAGAAGTCCGTCTTTACGAAATTTAGCGTTTACGGCGCCTTATATGCACGATGGTCGATTTGAAACGCTGGACGAAGTGATTGATCATTATAGTTTTGGGCTGGTTCATTCACCAACCATTGATCCATTAATGAAAAAGGTAGATGATGGTGGAGTTGCTTTGAATCCCACGGAAAAAGAGTGTTTGAAGCTATTTTTGCTTTCTCTTTCAGATAGTAGCTTTATTACCAACCCTGAATTTATGGAGTAACCAAACATTTAGGGTCTTCCTTGCGTTATTATAATACCTATATTTATTGCTAAGTATGAAGCGGTTATTGTTTTTATTCATCGTGGTTGTCTTTATTGGCGCTTGCCGAAAGGATGAGAAAATTTCTGTAGCAGAAACAACTCCTTATACATTTGATTTACCTCAAGGAATTGATGAGTATGAAGGCTTAATGCCAATACCGGCCGATAATCCAATGACAGAGGAAGGGGTTGAATTGGGAAGATTATTGTTTTTTGACGAACGCCTTTCTGCCAATAATACACAGTCCTGTGCTTCTTGCCATATTCCTGAATATTCATTTAGCGATACAACGGCCGTTAGTATTGGAATTGATGGTATTGCGGGTGACAGAAATGCCATGCCCATTATTAACTTGGGTTGGGCAGCAGATGGATTGTTTTGGGATGGACGATCGGCGACTATGGAAGAACAGGCTTTTGGTCCGGTTGTAAACCCGGTTGAAATGCACGATACCTGGCCAAATGTGGCTGAAAAGCTGCAAGCCGACCCACAATATCCAACACTTTTTGAGCAGGTTTTTGGTTCCAGTCAAATTGATTCCGTTATGGTATCTAAAGCCATTTCGCAGTTTGAACGGACCTTAATTTCGGGAAACAGTCCTTTTGATAAATACCTAAATGGTGGCATTGGTGCCAGTGGATGGAGTGCTGCAGAAGAGTTAAAAGCTATTCAGGGATTTGCCATTTTTATGGATGAAAATAAAGGTGATTGTTTTCACTGTCACGGAAGTTCTTTTGAACCACTGTTTACAGACAATCTTTATCACAACAATGGTTTAGATGCTTCTTTTACTGATAAAGGTTTAGGAGCTGTAACGGGAAATCCTTCGGATGATGGTAAGTTTAAGACACCTACTTTGCGAAACTTAGCATTTACTGGTCCTTATATGCACGATGGTCGTTTTGAAACCTTGGGAGAGGTAGTGGATCATTACAGCTTTGGTTTAGTGAATTCTCCAACAATTGACCCTTTAATGAAAGGTTTACCTGATGGTGGAGTGAACCTAACTCCCGTAGAAAAAGATTTGTTAATTACCTTCCTGCTCTCTTTATCGGACAGCAGTTTTGTGACGAATCCTGCCTTCCAGGATCCCGAATAAATCTAGAAAATTAGCTTAGGACATTTTTGCCATCTCACTTTTCAAATGACCTATTACATCCACCTCAACCGGGTCAATGTTCTTAATCTCTGAAACGTAAAAAGAAACCCAATCCACATAATGGATTAAGTAAAAAGTTTGTTCTAATACATTTCCTCCTTTGGCTTTTACCTCAAAGACGTTGGAAGTATATTTTTTAATAATCTCTTGTGAAATTTCCCACCTTCTTTGCGTTCGAGGGTGATCATAATCGGTTGAAAGGAAAACCGGCGCAAATTGTTCTGAGCCTCCAGCCCATCCTACTAATTCGTTATGTGTCATTTCAGGAAAAACATGGCTCCAGCAAAGTTCTTTACTGTTTTCGTTAATCTGTTGTTTAAAGCGAATTCCCACTCCTTCAAAACGACTTCCTGTATAAACAATAAGTGTTTTATGGGCAATATTTCGTGCAAGCGTTACCGATTGAAATCGGACAATTTCTTCCTGATCATCAATAAACTGCGGTAATTCTTTTAACTGATTAAGCGTTTCATCGCCTATTAACCCATAGTTTTTAAGCAAATACATTTGCTGCACCAACGAATAAGCCAACATGGCTCTTGGTTGCTCTCCACCCGGAACAATATTTGCATTCCAACCATTTTCTTCGGCCATCTGCTTCAATTGTCCTCCTGAAGTAATAACTGCAATTTCTGATTCTCGTTCAATACAAGAACGAATCGCCGTTAAGGTTTCTTCTGTGTTTCCAGAATAAGAAGAGGCAATAACCAAGGTGTTTTTATCTACCCAAGCTGGAATTTCATAATCATTGAGGGTTAAGAAGGGAACCTTTAGCTCGTCTTTCAAAAGAAAGCTAATTATTTTTCCTCCTATCCCTGATCCACCTAGGCCACAAACCAATATTTTATTGATCTCTTGTTCACAATTTTTAAAGTCCGAAGACTTCCCTATTTCAGTCGCTTCCCGTATTTGATTGGAAAAATTGGCAATGATATCTTTCATCCTGTCTTTCGTTGTCGCCCTTAAATTTACGTGAAAAGTCATGAAAAGTTCTGGTTTCCCGTTAAATTTCTTCATCAAATTTTTTCATCGCGGCATTAAGAATTATCTTTGCTTGCATTTACATTAAATTGTCATGAATTTACCAGAACTTTCGGAACAAGAAGTACAGAGAAGAGAGAGTCTATCTCGTTTAAGAGCATTGGGAATAGAGCCATATCCGGCTGCACAATTTCACGTCAATTCCACTTCGGAGGAGATTTTGAATAATTATGAAGAAGGCAAACAGGTAATTGTTGCCGGACGTTTAATGCGAAAGAAGATTCAAGGAAAGGCCTCTTTTAGCGAGATTCAGGACAGTTTTGGACGAATTCAACTTTACTTTAATCGGGATGAAATTTGCCCTGGTGAGGATAAAGTGATGTACAATGAAGTCTTTAAAAAGCTCTTGGATTTAGGAGATTTTATTGGAGTTGAAGGTGAACTTTTTAAAACGCAAGTGGGAGAAATTTCCGTTCGGGTTAAAGAATTTCATCTTTTAAGTAAGGCCTTAAAGCCGCTTCCACTTCCTAAAACAGATGCTGAAGGAAATGTACATGATGCCTTTACCAATCCGGAAATGCGTTACCGTCAACGTTATGCTGATTTGGTTGTGAATCCGCATGTAAAGGAAGTTTTCATTAAACGAACAAAGCTATTTACCGCCATGCGTGAATTCTTTAATACGCGTGGGTACTTTGAGGTAGAAACACCTGTTTTGCAGCCTATTGCTGGAGGAGCTGCGGCCCGTCCTTTTATTACGCATCACAATGCTTTGGACATTCCACTTTACATGCGAATTGCCAATGAATTGTATTTGAAAAGATTGATTGTTGGTGGATTTGAAGGGGTGTACGAGTTCTCTAAAAACTTCCGTAACGAAGGTATGGACCGTACACATAATCCTGAATTTACGGCCATGGAAATTTATGTGGCTTATAAGGATTATAACTGGATGATGGATTTCACTGAGCAATTGTTGGAGTATGTTGCCACGCAGGTAAACGGTACCTCAAAAGCTACTTTTGGTGAACATGAAGTTGACTTTAAAGCTCCATACAAGCGAGTAACCATGCGCCAATCTATCATTGACTTTACTGGTTTTGACATTAAGGATAAATCAGAAGATGAATTGAAAAGCTGGTGTCAGGCTAACGGTATTGAGGTAGATGATACTATGGGTAGAGGAAAGTTGATTGATGAAATTTTTGGTGAAAAATGTGAAGGAAATTACATTCAACCAACCTTCATCATTGACTATCCAAAAGAAATGTCTCCGCTTTGTAAAGAGCACAGAGATGATCCGACTTTAACTGAGCGTTTTGAGTTAATGGTTTGTGGTAAAGAAATTGCCAATGCTTATTCTGAGCTAAATGATCCTATTGATCAAAGAGAGCGTTTTGAAGATCAATTAAAATTGGCTGAAAGAGGTGATGATGAAGCAAGTCAGTTCATTGATTATGATTTCTTACGTGCGTTGGAATACGGAATGCCTCCTACATCAGGATTAGGTATTGGAATTGACCGTTTGGTGATGTATTTAACCAATAATCCATCCATTCAGGAAGTACTTTTCTTCCCTCAAATGAAACCAGAAGTGTTTGGAGCTAAAAAAGGGCCAGAGCTAACGGAGAATGAGAAACTAGTTTTTGATATTCTTTCCAAAGAAAAATCAATGGACCTTAATGCACTGAAAGAACAAGCTGGTTTGAGCAACAAGCAATGGGATAAATCCATGAAAGGTTTAGCGAAACATGGTTTAACCAAAGTAACCAAAACAGATGATGCTCTGACGGTGGATTTGGTTGAAGAATAAGAGAATAAATACAGATGATATGTTAAAAGCACCTCTAATTGGGGTGCTTTTTTGTTTTCCTTTCTAAAAAGGAAAGGTTAAATACAATTCTATCATTTTAGCAAACTAAAAAAGAGGAGGAAAAACCAAGTAGCCCTTCCGCTACTCCTTTACCACTTTATAAAAAGTTTTTCCTCCATCCTTACTCCACAGGGTTAAAACATACATACCATTAGGTTGACCGTCCAAAATTGTGTGCGGAATCTTCTGAATATTGTCTTGAGTTGGAAAATGAACATAAATCACCTCCCCCTTTGAGTCGTAAATTGTGATGTGCTCAATCTCGGATGCTTGAGTTGTATTGATCGTTAAATCTTCACCATCTTGAATTGGATTGGGGTAAACAGAGCTTTCATCGGAGAAAGAAATGTCATCAACTCCAGAAAAAGCGGTTAAAATAATTCTTCGTAAACGTTCTGTTGTACCAGCTTCGGCAACATAAAGGGTATCTTCTCCTAAAGAAAATGTCAAGCCAAGAGGATCGGTAAATAGGGCGTCAGAAATGTCCCCATCTTCATGGCCAGAGTATGAACCAGCAAAAGTAGAGACACTTCCGTCCACCTCAACTTTTAAAATACGGTTTGCTCCAGGCGAAGCTCCATAAATGCAAGAATCAGCCTCTCTTAAAACGATATTTCCTACACCTGAAGTCAAATTAGACCAGAGTTCTAACGTACTATCTGCCTCGTTAATTTTATACAGTTTAGAATTGGAATGAACCACTAATTGACCTTCATGATTATAGGTGATTGCTTGCGGACGATAGAGCAAATTAGTATCAATGTAGGTCCATGAAGTCCCCCAAGGACTGATTTTTGTAATCGTTTGTCCGGCATAAGCTGGAGCTCCTCCCCAATTGGTAATATAGATAAAGCCATCCTCACTTGTTTCTATTCCTCCGGGACCATCAAGTCCTGTAGCAATAACTGTTAGTAAACCACTACTAAACTCATAGGCAGAGATTGTATTATTATCATAATTGGTAATAATAAGAACACTGTCATTTAGGAACTCTACATCTGTTGGCCCCAATAAGCCTATAATTTCATCGGGTGTGAAAACATCAAGCACGGGATCGTATTTTCCAACTTCATTTCCATCTAATCCACCACTGGCTGTATACACATTTCCTTGCTTATCTGTACACATTCCGTCAGTTACACTGGGATGAGACAAAACCGTTTCAACAACTTGGCCAAATACCACTGAACAGCTTAATACAAGAGAGAGAATAAGTAGTTTTTTCATCTTTTGAGTTTTGATACAAACTTATTTTACTCCTCTCAGGAAAAATTGTAAAAAAGTAAAGCAGAATCTTAACGCGGGTCGTAAAAATTGGAAAAACGATTGGAGATGCAGCTCAGAACAAAAGCATGGTTATTGGCAAAAAAACTTCGAGGAGCATGCCCCATGAGTTGATTGAACTCCTTAATGCAGTGAGCTTGATCGTAGTATCCGGAATCAATGGCCGCAGCGGTTAGTTTTTCCCCTTTTTGTACATAATCAATAAAACTATTGATCTTCCAGATTTTGGCCAGCTGTTTGGGTGAAAGCTGAAGTTTGTTGACAAATAGATTATGAAGTGATTGACGGCTCACCCCAAAATCCTGAGCCATTTCACCCACTTTAATCAATCCCCGACGATCCAGAACATAATTAACTGCATGCCGAAGGTTTTCGTTCATTTGGAATTGTTTGGTCAAAATATCAAAGACAAAACCTTCAATGAATTCGCTCACCTCAAACTTGTTCTCTTCCATTAGACTAAAGTAATGCTGTATCGATTTTTCATTGCTGTTAAATCGCCAATAACCATCCTGCTTTGTATCAAAACTGTTCTCCTCAATACTCGATAAAACAAAGGCTTTACAGCGAATAATTGTGCAATCTTTATCCAACTCAATATTTAATGCCCTGGATTGAATGGGAATCAAATAAATTCCGGGAAGAAGACAGGAAACTTCCTTATCATAAACAAACAAGGGCTTGCTTGAAAAGAGGATGCGCAAAGTACCATCTGGAATTAAACTAATTCGTTGCTTTCTGTCCGATCGCCAATAACTTTCCACAAATCGAGACACCTCACCAAAGGGTAATATTTCTTCTATTTCTGCCATCTCTTTGGCTTAATATGGGCAATATATTACCCTTGAACTAAAATCTTGATAGACTTATGATCAAAACAGAAGAAAAGTATACTAGTCTGGTAATAAGACTTTTTAGGCGTATTTAATATGGTTTAGTTTGATTTTTTGCAAAACCGAAGTGGTCAATGACACCCTATTTATGAAAAACAAAAGGCCCATCACCACTTAGGGTAACAGGCCTTTCTTCCTCTATATAAAACGTTCTGATTTTATGGCATTACGGTAGATGCATTGACCGTTTTACCACAGTAGTCTGCAACTTCAAACATTGCATCCGTAGCCATATTATAATCCGCTCCCGACACACCTTCGGTATGAGTTCCTTTATAAACGGTTCCAACAATATCACCATCACATCGGAAGATCTTTTTCTCTCCAGGCTCAAGGTCATCTGAAACACCCGATCCATAACAAATCCAGAGTGTGGTTCCTAAATCATTCACAAGAACTGCTCCTTCGGCTTCTACTTTAGCGAAATGTGCATCCCTATCTCGAATTGCCTGTCCTTCTTCTCCGTTCCAAAATTCGGAATTGCGTTCATTAATTTTAGCCACCCGATCTTCTTCTGCTTTTTCAATAGCAGCGAGTTCTGTCTTTTCCTCTGCCGTTAAGCTTGCAGTTGATTGTTTTTTTGCCATCGCAGCAAAATATTCCTTTAACACCTTCTTGTGGTCAATTTCAGTTAGTTCTTCCGGATATGAAGCTGCCATCGCAGCTTTTGCAGCAGCAATTCGTTCTTTCATGGTCAGTTTTTTCTTTTCCTCTCCTTCAGAAGCTTCTTTCTTTTCTGGAAGGATGTAAATCTCATCGATTTTGAAAGAAGTTGGGTTTTGCCAATTCTCTATATCTTTTAGATAATAAATGACATTGTTTAATATGACATATCCGAACCCATACCCTTCAGACCCTCCTATAATTGATGGCTCCGTATAGTGATTGGTCGCAGGCCCTCTAAAGTCATATGCTTCTCTCTCTTTAGTCTCATCAACCACTTTCAGCGTGTACAATTTTCCGTAAATGCTGTTGTGATGTTCTAATCTTTGCTTAGCGCTGAGAGAAGATCCTGTATATTTTCCGTCTTCTCCTTTTTCAATTGAATGATAACCTTTCATCAGCGTTCCATCCGGAATTTCCTTTAACGCTTCATATTGATTTACCTGAGCTGTTGCCAGTGTGGTTAATAAGGTAAATACCAACAATAATTTTCGTTTCATGATCTAATTTTTATTGAATGATTCAATCAAAAGTAAAGGGTCTAATTGCCCATTTCAAGACGGTTTTGTAGAAGTTAAATTTCGTTTTGCAAAAGAAAAAACCTTCCATTTTTCAATGGAAGGTTATGTCTCCAAACGCTGAGTAAAATCACTCTTTTATAAATCGTTTTATGATCTTTCCATCATCAGTTGTGACAGTTATCAGATATGTTCCTTTAGGAAGAGATGACACATCAATAATGGATTCATTGGAGGTAAGAATACTTTGTCCTGTAAGGTTAAGTACCTCAATGGATATAATTTTTGAGACTCCTTCTATTTGTACTTTCGAATAAGCCGGATTCGGATAAAGAAGAATCCTAGAAGTGGATTCTTCTTCGATTCCGATAGTTGGAAAATGCATTTTATGAACATACACGTCTGCATCTCCCGTTGAAACAACGTCCGTCACTCCAGATCCTGGATCAAAATCGACCGTATTTCGAAAAGAGCCCGTTGTATATACATCACCTGAGGCATCAAGAGCAATGCAACCGACATCATCCATTCCTTCTCCTCCAAAAGATCCAGCCCAAATCGAATTACCATCGGCATCTAGTTTTTGGAGAAATACGTCCCAATTTCCTGCTGAAGTAAGGTTGTTAACCCCCGATCCAGGGTCAAAGTCTACTGTTTCCTGAAAGATTCCAGTCAGATATATATTTCCGGAAGCATCTGTAGTAATGGAAGTACCTTCATCCCGAATAGAACTTCCATAAGCCACAGCCCATTCAAAATTACCACTGGCATCTAGTTTCTGGAGAAATACATCACGATCTCCTTCCGAAGTAAGGTCACTAACTCCAGATCCCGGATCAAAATCTACTGTTTCATAGAAAAATCCAGTGGTATACACATTCCCCGAAGCATCGGCTGTAACAGCCAGTCCTGCATCATCCCATGATCCTCCACCAAAAGATCTGGCCCAAACGAAATTTCCATCGGTATCCAATTTATGAACGAATACATCATATCCTCCGGCAGAAGTGAGATTATTTACTCCAGATCCCGGATCAAAATCCACAGCATTCCGAAAAATTCCCGTTGTAAATACGTTACCGGATGCATCTGTGGAAACCGAGGTTCCTCTATCGTACAGATCACCCCCAAAAGATACAGCCCATTCTAAATTTCCATCCGTGTCTAGTTTTTGAATAAATACATCATCCAATCCAACCGAAGTGAGATTGGTAACACCTGATCCTGGATCGAAATCTACGGTTCCATCAAAATTGCCAGTAACATAAACGTTACCCGAAGCATCTGTTGTAATAGAAGCTCCTATATCCATATAAGTGTCTCCGTAAGAAATAGCCCATTCAAAATTCCCATCAGTATCTAACTTCTGAACAAACACATCCTCATCTCCTTCCGAAGTAAGATCGAAATCTCCTGATCCTGGATCAAAATCTACTGTCCCATCAAAAAATCCTGTTAGGTATACATTTCCGGAAGCATCTGTCGCGATAGAACGACCTCTATCCGCGAAAAGTCCTCCAAAGGATAAGGCCC
>JAKSBJ010000115.1 GCA_022361195.1 Flavobacteriales bacterium | reverse complement strand
TCCCTGAAAAGCCGTCCTAGTCCGGATCGGAGTCGGCAACTCGACTCCGTGAAGCTGGAATCGCTAGTAATCGCGCATCAGCCATGGCGCGGTGAATACGTTCCCGGGCCTTGTACACACCGCCCGTCAAACCATGGAAGCTGGGGGTGCCTGAAGTCTGTTACCGTAAGGAGCGGCCTAGGGTAAAACTAGTAACTGGGGTTAAGTCGTAACAAGGTAGCCGTACCGGAAGGTGCGGCTGGAACACCTCCTTTCTAGAGAGCAACTCAAAGGTTTGGAAAAAATTGTTAGAGTTTTGTTATTTCTCTTTTCTTCGATAAAAAATGCCCTCCCGCATGCAAGAGGGAAGGGTAGAACTAAGTGAGAGGTTGCGGGAGATCAATAAGATAGTCCTGTAGCTCAGTTGGTTAGAGCGCTACACTGATAATGTAGAGGTCCGCAGTTCAAATCTGCGCAGGACTACCAAATACAGTAAGAGATCAGAGTATGGAGCAAGAGGAGAATCTTCGAGGCTCAAAACTCACACTCAAACTGTTATGGGGGATTAGCTCAGCTGGCTAGAGCGCCTGCCTTGCACGCAGGAGGTCATCGGTTCGACTCCGATATTCTCCACACGCTGAAGCGTAATCTATTTATGAATAAATAGGTTATTGATTTCAGGAAAAGAATAGGGATTATCAACGGATATCCCTTTAATTTTGAAATTTTTGGAAATTTTTTTAGATAAACTAGAGAAATGTCCGCATTTTCTTGGCCATCGAAAGATAGGATAGACTTACTTTTATTGTCAGCCGACAGAAGCTATAGAATTAAAGGAGTAAGTTAAGCCTAAGTGCTAAAGGATAAGTTCATTGAAATATTGGAATTGATTGAAGTAGTGAGTAATGAGATTAATAAGTTACTAAGAGCATATGGTGGATGCCTTGGCTCTCAGAGGCGATGAAAGACGTGATAAGCTGCGATAAGCTACGGAGAGGTGCAAATAACTATTGACCCGTAGATTTCTGAATGGGGAAACCTGGCAGGTTGAAGGCCTGTCGTCGAAAGACGCTAACCCGGTGAACTGAAACATCTAAGTAACCGGAGGAAAAGAAAACAAAAGTGATTTCCAGAGTAGTGGCGAGCGAAATGGAAATAGCCCAAACCAGTGTTGTTTCGGCAATGCTGGGGTTGTAGGACTACAATGTGGACTTAAGTTATATAATAGAATCAGATGGAAATATGAACCAAAGAGGGTGATAGTCCCGTATATGAAATATAATTTATCCCTAGTAGTATCCTGAGTAGGGCGGGGCACGTGGAACCCTGTCTGAATCTGCCGGGACCATCCGGTAAGGCTAAATACTCCTGAGAGACCGATAGTGAACAAGTACCGTGAGGGAAAGGTGAAAAGCACCCTGAATAAGGGAGTGAAAGAGAACCTGAAACCATCTGCTTACAAGCGGTCGGAGGTCTTCGGACTGACGGCGTGCCTTTTGCATAATGAGCCTACGAGTTACTCCTCGTTAGCAAGGTTAAGTTTTTAAGAAACGTAGCCGAAGCGAAAGCAAGTCTGAATAGGGCGATTAGTTAGCGGGGGTAGACGCGAAACCGGGTGATCTACCCATGACCAGGTTGAAGCTTCGTTAAACCGAAGTGGAGGACCGAACCAGTTGACGTTGAAAAGTCTTTGGATGAGCTGTGGGTAGGGGTGAAAGGCCAATCAAACTGAGAGATAGCTCGTACTCCCCGAAATGCATTTAGGTGCAGCCTCGAGTATAAGTGTCATAGAGGTAGAGCTACTGAT
>JAKSBJ010000116.1 GCA_022361195.1 Flavobacteriales bacterium | reverse complement strand
TTTGTTTACCATGGCTGGACCAAATTAGCAAAGGTGGACCGAGATTCTTTTCAAGAAGTGGGAGACTCCTATTGGAAGGATAAAAACCATGCCTACATGGAATATGAAACTTCGCTCAAACCTTTAAAGGGACTGGATGCAGCTAGTTTTAACTACCTGGGAAATGGGTATGCTTTTGATCAAAACTTTGCGTATTATTATGGTAAAGTCATTAAAAGCTGCACCCAACCAACAACTCTAGAGTTAATTCCAAAGCATAAAACCTTTGCCAAAGACGCTGAGCATGTTTTTTACGAAAGCGCCGCGCTTAAAGGAGCCGATTTGAAAAGCTGGAAGCCCCTCAAAAACGGCTTTTCCAAAGATGAAAAAAGAGTCTATTTCGATGCCAGGAAATTACCCAAAGTAGATATCGAAACCTGGGAGCACCTTCACAGAGCTTACTCTAAAGACAAAAACAGGGTTTACTGCATGAATCAAATTCAGCCCGATAAATCACCTGCTGAATGGGATAAGAAAAAGGTGGTTGAGTTTTATAAAGAGGGGAAGTGATTTTTTTTTGATTAATAAAAACCAATAAAGATGTTTTACGTTTACGGAAATTCAAAAGCACACAAAATTCGTACGCTTGACGTGCATCATATCGATTGCAAAGCTTGTGAAAGTAAGCGCACCTTAACCCTTACAACTTTCATTAAGTACATCCATATTTTCTTTATTCCAGTAGCCACTGAGGGAAAGAAGTCGGTTATCGTTTGCTCAAATTGTGGAAAGGAGTATGATGTTAGTAAACAATCCGAAAATGTTAAAGCCCTCGCCAAAGTCGAGCAAGACCAAATTTCTATTCCGTTGTGGCATTTCACAGGTCTTGCAATTTTGGTTATCATCTTAATCATTAGTTTGACTTATGATTTGGTGGAGAATTATCTTTAGTTGGAAGGGAATCAAGTGTTTTTAAGGTGATAATGATTCTTTCTATTTGAAGAAAAGGTAGGTGTAGTTTGTTCAAAAAGTTGATAAAAAGTAGCTTATTAAATAGACTAATTATGCTTATATTGTAGCTGCTACTTTTTTAACCCAAAACGAAGTTTCTCTAAGTAATTCTTAATGCATTGCTGATGGTTCTTTGGTTTAAGAGTTGTTGGTTTGTTGTAGTACTTACTGGTCGTTCGGATAAGAAAAATAAAGCTTCTTGTCCGTAATTGCTATGAAGTACAGGATGCATTTTTATACAAACGATAGCAGCAATTAAACAACGATATGAGTAATTTGAGACAGGTAATTGAAGAATTGAGAAAGTCATACAATGGTACTTTCAGATTAAGATCAATAGATGTTGATACGGGAAAAGAAATTTATAAAGAGGCTCCTAAATTTCTTTTTCGTGCTGAAAACGACCATTATGAATCTACTCCATCATCTAGGGTTAGGTTCTCAGGCGGTAAAGATCTTTTGAAAGTCACAGAATTTCTTGATTCAGTGCTAAGAAAATCACTTCATCCTATGTGGAGTGCATCACTACTCCAGCATTATTTCTTTCCCACAGAAATAATTGATGCTACTTCTGACTTTAACATAGTTGGAGCATTTGCAGTTTCAAAGAACACATCTGGAAAGGGAAGAATATACATTTACCCTCTTGAGAAACTAGCTGAAAATTGCATTGTGATTGATCTAAGTCAGATTAAATTCGCAAGACGACCTCAGAGACAAAAAGCTTATGGATTATTTCATAGAGAATATATTGATTTTCAAAATCCAAAGATTCTTGATACAACAGAAGTAATTGAAAAAGAATTCGAAGTAGATTCAGTGGATATTCAGCTATTTGAGAGAGATAATTATCTATACGAACAAGATAAAGATCAAGTTCTAGGCTTATTGAATCTGCTAATTGATCAAGTTTATAATGAGAAAATTTGCGCAGAAACAAGAGAATGGTTAGAAACCAATATTCCTTGGACAGAAATAACCGTTCGACGTATATCCAATTCGGATGAAGTCGAACCAGTTCTTATTGATGAACCATATATAAGCTACGAAGATTGGATTCAAAAAAAAGCTGCTAACAAAACCTAAACTGCATTTTAATGCAGTTTAGCCAGAACGTTGTGTGTAATTATTCGAGTACGATTTAGGGTAATTAGGATGCAAATATTGCAGTGAGCAAGAAATTAATAAACAAATATTGAAAAGATGAAAAGAGCAAACATTTATGATGCCAATACTGATGATTATGTTTCGTATTTAAATATGGTTGATGAACTTAATGGTAGGGTAAATATATACGACCAACAATCAAATGAATACATTGCATATGGAAACATTAGGAATAACAGAATTGACATATATAATGCTAGTTCAAATGAATGGATTGAATATGGCAATTTAAATGGAACTCGTTTAAATCTTTATAGTGCAAAATCAAATGAATATATTAAATATGCCATGTTTTTGTAACCTACAATAAAGTAAGTAAATGGATCTAAGATTTATCGATATACCTAAAATTGAGAATGATGTTCAATTCGAAGATTTAACAAAGGCAATAGCAAAAGCTAGTGGCTTATATGAGAATGTGAATATTAATGGAAGACTTGGTCAAAAACAAGATGGTGTTGATGTTTATGCACGTAAACAAGACGATTCGAATTGGATTGGTATTCAATGTAAAGTTCGTTCAACTAATAAATCATTTACAAAACAAGAATTACTTTCAGAAGTAAATCAAGCTAAAGATTTTAATCCAAATTTATCTGAATATTATCTATATACAACACTAAGTAGAGATAGTATTACCCAAAATAATGTGAGGGAAATTGCAAATGAATTGAATAATAGTAATGATTTTTTGTTTGATGTTTTATTCTGGGATGACGTTGAAGAATTATTGAAACAAAAAGATTATGAAACTGTTTATTATCAATTTTATCATAAATTTTTTAGAGATAATCTAACATTAGGACATTCAATAGGAAAATTAGTTAATCTCCACCTAGGTTTTGATAGCAAACTTGATACTCAGTATGACTTAATGGTTGGAAAAATACCATCTCATAATGGAGAAAAGACTAGAGCGGATTATTACAGAGGTTCATATTATATTGTAAACTTAAATGAATACCGAATTGAGTTTTTTCAAAAAAGATATAACTCAAAAAAAGCTCAGTGTTTTTCATCAGATATATCCAATGCTTTTCCTAATCAAATAGATTGCTATAGAGTGAGTAGATGGATTGAAAGTTTTGAAGTATTTGATGATTTAATATACAATGACCAGCACAACTACACTTTTTATTTGTCAAAAGAGGAAAGAAAAGAGTTTTATGAAAAATATTATGTAGAGGAGGAATAAGTAACTGCACAACAATGTATATAAAAAACAGCAATTTCTTAGTGAATTCAACACCCGTAGCTCGTATCAGCTCCGCCAAATCTGCCGATTTGACTATTTGGATTGTGGTAAATTTGGCTACATGGTTCAACGGGCTGAAATTGCTCGTGTTTCGCTACTTTTCATATGCTAAGCGTTGTGTGTAATTGAGATTTATTATGGGAGAAATATCAGTAATTACTTATAATATTAGACATGATTGTAGTGAGAGTATATTCGTAAAACGTAAAAAATGTTCAGATGGAGATGAACAGGATTTGATCGAAAGGATTAAAGGTATTATTCGGACCCTCACGACACATAATCCTGACATTGTTTGTATACAAGAAATTGATTCAAAAAATCTAGGGTTATTAGACTCTCTTAGTATTGAATATGATTATTACAGTTATAATAGAGTACCTAATTTAATAATGTGGAAAAAGAGCTTGTATACAAAAATTGATTCTGGTTTTTTCCCAATTAAAGGTCAAATAAGTACTATAGATGGAAAATATAAATTCCAGCGGACAGCAAGTTGGATCTTATTAATAAATAAGGCCTCGAATGATATATTCTTAATTTTTAACAGCCATTTTGATCCATATGATAATCAGTTTAAAAAAGAAAGTGCTGAAATAATATTTGATGAAGCTAAGAAATTAAATAAAGATTATAACATAATCATTTGTGGTGATTTCAATTCTGATTTATCTACCGATTCTCTGAGCGCATTGAAAGAAAACTTCAATACTACATCTAATAGAGAACAGACACAATCATCCTGCTTTAATAAGCAAGATGGAAAAATGTATGATCATATCTTTTGGTCTAGAACCCTTGATTCATTTCACTTTGAAGTAATTAAAGAAAAGAGATCTAATAACAGATATTCATCAGATCATTTACCCGTTTATGCCAAACTTGTTAAAACACACCACATCACCCCCTAAAACCAAAACTATGGGAATTTTTAGCTTTATAAAGTCGAGTCTTTCAGAGGAAAAACTAACAGCAAACCTGGTGAATTATGTCTATGACAGCGTTCAAGATGATAAAGGTATTAGAGTAGAAGATGCACTCTGCGTTATCTCAACAATAGTGGCCGAAAGATGCATTGAGGTTGCAAATGAGTATTCAATTAACGAACATGAATTTGAGCCCGGCTCTGCAGTGTTTTCAGAAAAGATGAATGAAGTTTTGATTGGTCCTGTCGCAGTTGAAAGCTGGAATGATCTACCAGCAGAATCTGTTTTTGCAAAGATCAAGGAAAAAATTAAACGACATTATGAGGACGAGTCTTTTCCCTCCTTAATTGGGATTTTTGAAGATTATGCAGGGAATGTCGGAGAAACAGAATGGGGAAAGGTTCCCTTATCCATTCCAGACGACCACAAACCAACCTTTTTTCCTTTGCAAGTAGGCTATGAAACAAGAAAATTTATCGAAAAAAAGATTGACCTTGAGAGTAAGGAAAAAACATTGCAAATAGCAATTAATGCCATTGCTCAAATCCTGATTGAAGTTAAGGCGGCAATGGATCCAGCTCTTACTTTGACTTTGACCTTTGAATTGATAAATGGAATGGCTAAAACAGCCACGATGACGGATAAGAAAGTGGCTGAGTTGAAGGCGGAGATGAAAAAATAAAACTCCTTATCTGTAATTTCTGTGAAGAATAATATACATCTTTATACAGACGTTGTAAAAAATATTTCACCAAATGAAGCGAATTTTAATCTTAGCAATAATCTCTATGTCTTTTTTTAGTTGTAAAAAGTCCAGAATTTGTATCAAAAAGACTGATCTTAAAATCGACAATCTAAATGAATCAAGCTTA
>JAKSBJ010000118.1 GCA_022361195.1 Flavobacteriales bacterium | reverse complement strand
ATAATTGGGAAGAGACCGGACTTCAAGGATGGACTATTCCTTGCATCGATAAAAATGTCTTTAATACCATCTTTGCTGGAACGGAATCCAACGGTCTTTGGTATTCCAATGATTTTGGAGATAGTTGGTTACCTCATCCAGACATCCCTACTTCAGCCAAACTTCACGAGATTGACGTACAGGATAATGTTGTAGCTATTGCCGCTGTTGAAGGTATTTTTCTCAGTCTGGATTACGGTATTTCATTCATCAACACGGGCTTGGCAGGAGATATCAATTTTGACATGTGCATTCATAAAATTAGTCCCGATGTTGAATTGTTTGCCTCAACCTTTGCAGGACTACAGTATTACAATACCTCTACCGCCACATGGACTCTCTTATCCGATCCGGAGCTAGATGGTCAATTGATTATTGGGATTGAATCAAACGGAAATGAAATATATGCCGGGCGATTTTCCAATAGTTTGATCATAAAATCAACCGATAACGGTATGAGTTGGAGTGCAATTGAAAAAAGTCCGATTGCTACCGAAATCAACGACTTATATGTTGATCCTGAAAATGAAAATCACCTTTTGGCATCCATGATGGGGAGTTATAATATTGGTGGCACTTACAACAAAGAGGCATTACGAGAAACCAATGATGGTGGTTTGACCTGGAACAATAAAGGTCCCGTTGCTCATGGTTTATCCTTAACGATGGATCCCTCGAATTCAGCAACCCTATATCTTGGAACCTTTTCATCCGGTTTATTTAAATCAACGAATCATTTTGACTCACATACACAACTCATTTCAGGTAACAAGCTCATTGCCGATGTTGCCATCCATCCAGAAAATTCGGAGATCGTTATTGTTTCTCAATTGGATTTAGATTTGATCAGCACTTCGATTTTAAAAAGCACAAATGGTGGGACAGATTTTGAAGAAACAGCCATCATCGGAGCAAACAGATTAGGATTTAATGCAGACTTTCCTGACACGGTATATGCTGGTACACCTGATGGAATTCACTTATCCGATGATATGGGTGAAAATTGGTCGCCCTGGTTATTAGACGGAGAAAATGTTCTATCCCTGCATTATGCGAATAACACACTTTATGCAGGGACCAATAATGGTAATCTATACCGAATTGTCAACGGGACAGCTATCGAAATTTCAGGTTCATGGAATACTCCTTCAGAACTAAAAAGTATTTATAGCATCAATGGTAAACTATTTGCCGGATTAAATGGAGCGGAGAAAGATTCTACCTACAACCTATCAGGAAGTATCTGGATGAGTTCGGATGATGGAGACAATTGGACGAACATTACTACTGAAATGACATCTACCAATGTTTATGGAAACAACATCATTGAGTCGAATGGTACCAACTTATATCTTGGGACCTATGGAGGTGGTGTTTACAGATCGTCCGACTTTAATCTTTCAGTTGAATCACTTTCTTCTCAAGGAATTATTTTGCCATATCCCAATCCTACCTCAGATCAAATAATACTACCAAACGTACATTCAATTTCCGAAGCCTTTGTAATCAATCAGCTTGGGCAGAAAACACAACTAAGTCATCAAAATTTCAGCCAACACCAAGACGGGATACAAATCAATTTATCAGAATTAGAGGCTGGAATTTATTACTTAAAAGTAGATGATCTACCCTCAATGAAGCTTATTATATCCAACTGATTAACAAAGAAATTCGGGAACATACAAGTAAATAAAATGCAAGATGGTCCATGCAATAAAAATCACACGGACCATTATTAACCATTAAAAAACCCGATAATTTAAATCTTGAGGCATGAGATTAGAAATACAACTATTTCAATAAGGTAAAATGTCCTCGATGAATTTGTTCTTCCGAGCTATCTTTTAACCTGAACTCAACTTGCCAAATGTAAGTACCACTGGTTATTTCTTTTCCTCCATAAATTCCATTCCAACCTACCAATGCATCAAACGACTCAAAGACAACATTACCCCAACGGTTAAAAATAACTAAGTGATAATTATAAGGATCATATCCTGATGTAAATACAGGAGCAAAATGATCATTCAAACCATTTGAATTTGGAGTAAAAGCATTTGGAATATAAAAGATTAAATCTTCCTGCATGGCGATATATTGTGTGAAATCATCATGACAATCTCCATTAGAGACCTTCAATGTCACTTCATACGTTCCATTTTCTGAGTAGGAGTGAATAGGATGCTGTTCGATAGACTCTTCTCCATCACCAAAAGTCCATTCCCAATTTTGAGGGTTTAAAGATTGATCTTCAAAGTTGATTTCATCTGATTTTGTGGGATGTTCGGGATCAAATCGAAACTTCGCAACAGGGGTTGGAGTTACATCCACATCCGACTCAATTTCAATTTCTGCGATACACCCATAATCTGTTGTCACCTCTAAAGTTGTAATAAAACTTCCTGATTCATTATAACTAAAAGAAGGATTCAAAGCGGTAGATATCGTTCCATCCGAAAATGTCCAAAGCAAGTCAGAAATTTCTCCTATTGAAGTTGTAGAAGTACTATTGTATTGAACCAATAAAGGAGAACAACCTGAAGTATTAGAAATAACAAAATCAGCAGTTGTTTTAATAACCACAATTGTTGCTGAAAGTGTATCCGTAGCATTAAAAACGAGATATTCTGTTGTCTCTTCAGGAGAAATATTGAGCGTATTTCCAGATTCTATAACTGTAGTTGGATCATCGGCAACGACCCAATCAAAATCTCCTGTTCCAATAACGGATAAGGTTCCCATTTCTCCCACACAAATAGTATCATTCATTACGGTTGGGGCTGGAGGGTCAATAATATCTACTACCTCTCCCCAATGCAAACCATAAAGTATCCCTGTATTATTATCATAATGCAATTCAATTACATTTTGCCCTGGCAGCACCAGGGGAAATGTAGGGTCCCAAAGAATACTTCCGGTTTGAACGTCCACCGTGTATAGAAAAGAAGGAGATGCGTAGGTATAATATTGGTTGATCTCATCAAAGGCTGTATGAACAGAACTGTAGCCTGATTCGGGCATCGTTATTATTGGTGTAGGGGTTCCTGTCGCTTCATTAATTTCAACGATTTGCGTTGTACCTCCCACTAACTGGATTCCATAAAGGTTTTCATTCGCATTATCATAATGAAGTCCTCCCAAGTTAAAGGGAGATGATAATATGGTAATAGCTCCGGTAATAACATTTACTTGATAAAGTTCTCCACCTACATGAAATCCAAAAATTTGATTGGCCTCATCAAAATAACTGGCACTGCTTATAAAACCTACTACGGGTAATAATACAAGATCTGTCACAGTTGCAGTTGGAATATCAATAGAAACAACGTGCATTTGTCCCCCACTTACTTTCAAAGCATAAAGAATATCCGAAGAACTATCGTAATGGAATTCTCCGACATTAGTTTCTGCTATCAAAGGTTCAGATATCATACTCCCAGTCGTAGCATCTACGCAAAATAATCGATAGTCTCCCGAGAAGTCAATTCCGCAAAAAACATAGCGTTCATTATTTCGGTCATAGGTTGTGGCATTGCTCACAATAAAATTCACTGTGGGCAAATTATCAATGATCGTATGTTCTCCGGTTGTTCGATCAACCGTTACAAAATATTCGGTTTGTGCAAAAGAATTGCCAGCTTGTATTAATAAGAACAATAAAGCAACAAAGTAAGTGTGTTTTAGTTTCATCTTTCAAATTTTTACCCTTCTACAAGGCAAGACAATACACTCATCACTTTTATAAGTGTAAGGAATAATCTTTTTCTCTGATTTTATAGAAGGACTCATTTCAAAATCAATTACTCAAGGAGTAAATTCATTCGAAAAAACTTTCTGACTCTAACTACTTTAATTGTCCTTTAAAAATCAGTTAAACAAACTTGTTATTTTTTTGAAGGATGGCCAATTTTTAGCCGTATGCAAAACGTATGCACCCCGTATTTAGCCCATTTTCAGGAGGAAATCCTGCAACTTAGTACCTTTTTCGAGGTTCATTTTCTTATGAATTCGATAACGAGAAGAGCGTAGCGTATTGGATGATACATTTAACAAAATGGCAATTTCAGCTGAATTCATATTCAATTTCATTAAACGACATAGCTTCACCTCATTTGCCGTTAACTGAGGAAACTTTTCCATCAGCTCCTTCGAAAATTCAGTATGAACACCATCAAATTGACGTTGAAAATTAATCCAATCTTCATCAATTCGCGTACTTTCCTTTATTTGCCTTTTTAAATCATGGAGTTTGTTATTTAACTCACTATTCAACTCATCCTGATCTAAATCTTTAATGATTGAATTGACCTTTTCTAAATATTGATTGTTCTGCGTAACACGGACAGATATTGAGGTTAATTTACGTTGTTTGGTCGCCAATTCTTCTTCCAACCTCTTTTCCTTTAGACTAGATAGCTCTAACTGACTAGCAGTCAATTTTTGTTTTTGTCTGAGCCAATAGAGTAAAAACAAAATGATAAGCAAGGTCAAAAATGAGATTGAAAGATATAGCATCAATTTTCGTTGGCTTTCAGATTTGTTTTGAGCTATTTCCCGTTCCATTTTAATTCGTTCCATTCTTCTACTAATGGAAAATTCAAGTAACTCCTCTTTTAATAAGATTTTCCGCTCGAATATAGATTTTTGATGTGTCTCGTTAAGTTCATTTCCAATCCGAACAAAATCCAAAGCTTTTTGATAGTTCCCTAAATTTTCATGGATAACACTCAACTCATTACAGGCATGCATTAACAAATTGGGATTATTTATTTCATTTGCTGACTGATAAGCCTCTGCTGCATGCTTTAAGGCCTCTTGATAATTCCCTTTTTTTCTATAAGCCTTGGACAAGGAGATGTTAGCTCCAACTATGTTCTTAACAATCCCTAAATCCTTAGAAAGTGATAAATTCTGGTTGTAATAAACAATTGCCGAATCGTGTTGATTCTCTGCCGAAAACACACTTCCGATATTATCATAATTGATTGCTATTGCGGCCAGGTCACCACTTTGTTGATTCACTAAAAGGCTTTTCCTGTAAAGCTCTCTTGCAATGTTAAATTCACCCCTTAATTGATAAACAAGCCCTATGTTATTATAGGAACGAGATATACCAGCTTTTGCAGGTAAGTCTTTTCTTATTTCTAAGGCTTTTTCGCGATAAAACAAGGCCTTATCAAGATCTCTCTGAGCTTGAAAAATAAAACTCATATTATCCAGCATATTTGCCGTATTCTCCAAATCGTTTAACTGAATAGAAATGAGCAAACTCTTAGAATAATAGCTAAACGAATTGTCATAAGCTCCAATGTCTAAATAAACACTGGCCACGTTATTATACAATTCTTCCAGTCGTGTTAGATCCGATATCCGTTCTGCAGCTTTTATTCCCAGCAGGTAATAATCTAAAGATTGTTTTATGTTTCCTTTTCGATCATGATAAAAACCCAATACGTTGTAGGTTCTAGCCAACACACCTACTCTAAAATTAGCATCATCACCTTCTTGCAAGGGGAATTCCAATAGCCTCAAAGAATTTAATGCCAAAGGCTTAAGTGTATCAATATTGCTTAGATAAAGTCTTTCACACTCATCTATCAGGAACTCTGCTTCTTCATACGGACTTAAATCGTTACGATTAGCGTTATCTTTTGCTTTAGCCGGCAATGAGATTAACAGAAAAATTAAAAAGAATGAAATAGCCAATAAAGACCTTAACTTTTTTAGGGCAACCATTTATAAAATGTAATATGAACGAATAGTATCGTTTTTGTCCTAGAGTAGAAAGTTGAATATAAAATTACACATTTTTTGGTTCTTTCTTATGTAAGAATCGCTTAAACTAAACTCAAATCGCCTTTTCAGCTACCAAAAGGTGCAAAAAGTACTCACTTCGGAAATAGAAGCTAGGGAATAGGTTAGTATAAAGATATAAGATCGCTTCGCTTAAAGATAAAAGATTAGTGTATGAAGGTAGAAAGTACAAGATTATCAAGTAGAAAGATGTTAGACTTGAAGAGAGTATTTTAAGTTTTAAGGAGAAATCAAACTTCCAGTATTCAGAATGTTCGCTTCATCTCTTCCCCCAACACCTTTCTACTCCCGACTTAATACTAGCTACTACACCTCTTTCTACTCTATATCTAGCCTCCCTCCCACACAATCTTTCTACTTTCTACCTTTTACCTTATTCTTACTGCTATCTTTATACCTATGAGCATAAAACTTCCGCCAAGCCCAAAAGGCTCACCTCTACTTGGTCATCTAAAAGGCTTCAAAACCGATCCCATCAACTTTATGTTGGATTCGGCAGAGGAATGTGGAGATATTTTGCTCTTTAAAATGCTCAACAAAAAGATTTACTTCCTGAATAAACCGGAGTACATCAAGCATGTTTTGCATACAAATCATAAAAACTACCATAAGAGCCCTGGATATAAGCCTTTACGTTTAGTAGGAGGAATGGGGATTTTTACTTCGGATGGAGAATTGTGGTTAAAACAACGTAAGCTTTATCAACCGGCCTTTAGCCACCAAAGCATTAAAAACTATTCGGGAATTGTCATCAACAACACCAATGAGCTACTCAACGAATGGAAGGTGGCCATTGAAAAGGGAGATAAAATCAATCTTTCGGAATACATGATGAGAATCACAATGGGTATTATCAGCGAAACCATGTTCTCTAAACGGGTTGAATACCAAACCGGAATGTGGGAAGCGATGAATTATGTCTTGGAATGGATTGGAGATCGTGCATTGAGAAACCCTTTTGTATTACCAGCAAAATGGCCAACCAAAAAGAACAAACGATTTTGGGAATCGACGGCTTTGTTGAATGAGATCATTTACAAAGTCATTGACGATAAAAAGAAAGACAATTCCAATCCGGACGATCTACTTTCGCGTTTTATGAATCCGGAAGGTGATTTAGAAGGCTTAAGTCCTAAAGAGCTACGGGATGAGGTAATGACCATCTTCGTAGCAGGGCATGAAACCACTGCCAATGTGCTTATGTGGACCTTTCATGTACTCACCCAACATCCCGAAATAGAAGAAAAACTTCATGAAGAAGTTAAAAAATTGGGAGATAGGGAACTCAATTATGAAGACTTGCACCATTTGCTTTATACTGCTCAGGTATGTAATGAAGTAATGCGTTTATATCCACCTGTTTGGCATTTGGGGCGTATGAATTTAGAAGCAGACAAAATTGGTGATTATGAAATTCCACCGGGATCACACGTTAGAATGAGTCCATTGACCACTCACCGTCATCCGAACTATTGGGAAAATCCCGAAGTTTTTAATCCAGATCGTTTTGAAAAAGAACAATACGATCGTCAAAAACCATTTTCATTTATTCCTTTTGGTGGTGGACCGAGACTATGTGCCGGACGAAACTTTGCCATGATGGAAATGGTTTTAATGTTGGCCAAAATCGTACAAAAGGTAAAACTTGCTCCGAATCAAAAAAGTGAAGTAGAAATGGCTCCATTAATGACGTTACGTCCTAAACAGGATGTTATTCTTCAGTTTGAATTGAGGTAAGTTCTTT
>JAKSBJ010000120.1 GCA_022361195.1 Flavobacteriales bacterium | reverse complement strand
TTTTCTCCTTTTAATTCATAAACTCTTGTGTGATCGTCAAAGTGAAAACAGCCACTACTGCCTGAGCTAAATGTTATGCTTTTCAGACTTAGAGTAGGGGGAATTATCTCTTTTGGAAGCTCGAAGGGAATAAACTCTCCCGTTTTTGGGTTGACTTCCAGTCTTTTGTCCAATGATGGATTGGCAATGATGATTTTTTTTTGAAAAACAGTGGAATGTGCGGTTTCAAAGGGACTTTCCGCAATTCGTATCCAACGATTGTCTTTAAACTGTAAAATGTCTAATCCTGAAAAACCATATTCCTTTCCTTTAAAACTAAGTTTATTATAAGGTTCGGGAATTGGAATGTCGCTGGTGAAAAGCGTCGAGCTTTCAAAGTTATTAGGAGCTATTCGGTAGATCTTATCACCTGTAAAAGCATATAAGGTAGAGTCAATCACCTTCACTGCTTTTGGTGAGTTAATGAGTGTGTTTTCGGAAGTCCAGATTTCTTTTAACTGCTCATTAATTAACTGTACTTTTAAGTCATTTGTGATAAAGTATGCATAATCATCTGAAACTTCAAAGTCAATGATCGAAGGAAGACGAACCCAATCAATCTCATCGGCTTTGGAATAAAAAATTCGTCCTTCCTGGTTGATGAGGTAGTGATCTCCCAGAATTCTGATTTTTCGAATGTCTGGTCGTTTTTTAGCGGAGATTTTAGTGTATTTCTTTTGTTGGAGAGGAGTCTCAATGTCCTCCCAATTCTCACAATTATCTTTGGTACGATAAACTTTGTTCCAGAATGATCCAAATAAACCAACCTTTTGGTCTTTGGAAAAGTGAATGGTAGAAAAACGCAAATTCCCTTTCTTTTCTACTTTGTCTTTTGACACCCAGCTTTCTCCATAATCCTGGGTGTAATAAATGAGCTGGGAGCTTCCGCTCATCCAGCCTTTACCATCCTCCGTAAAGTAAGCGGCGTCAATCCAACTGCTCTTCCCAAATACAACCTTCTCCCAACTTTTTCCTCCATCCTCTGATCGATAAACGAAATTTTGTCGGCCATTTTCCTGAATAAAGCCCGATAGAATAGCAACTTCTTCCGACAAAAAATTAATTCGCTCAAACGTCTTTCCAGAAGAAAAATTAGATGGATCAAGAGAACCAAAAGGACCAATATGCCATAAATCTCCAAACTCTTTAGTGTAGTATACCTGCCCAGCCTTTGAGGCCATCCATATTTCCCCAGAGGGTGAAATCCCCAGTTCAGTAATATAACCTCTGGGCTTAAGTCGGGCTAAATGATCTTCATGATCGGTTGCTAATAAGCCATGAGCGATGAGAAATAAAAAGAAGGTTAACAGGAGTCGCATAAGCTAGAATTAAGGAAGTTATAGATTATAACGCTATTTATCTAGCCTTTATATAATTGGTTAAAGTTTTGCTTAAGATTTTTAAGACTGTGGACAGGTTCAATGACTTCTTCACCTTCTGTATTAATGAAGCCATAATAGCCACTAACTGATTTGACAAGAGCAATTCCTTTCGCATATTCGTCAAAGCTTTCAATTTTGGCATAAATGACCGGAACCACTTCAGTCCCCTGTTTGTTAATCATCCCGTAAAAGCCAGTAATACCTTTTACCTTAGCCAATTCACCTGAATTTTCAGTGAACTTTCCTATTTTGGAATAAATGGCGTGTACTACCTCCTGGCCATTTCTGTCAATCATACCCACCATTCCCGTAATGGACTTCACTTTAGCCCAATCGGCCTGGTATTTTCCGTATTTAAAAACTCGTTTGTATTGATCTTGTGAGAAAGTTATTGTGGTGGCAAAAAAACAAATTAGGAGAAGTGTCGTCTTTTTCATTTTAGTATCTGTTTTAGAAAGGTTGTGTACTGTTGTATAAGTTATTGTTCTACCATTGTTACTTCTACCAATTCACCAAATTTTTCCCAATCCTCTAATACCAGTCCTCCAATATTTGTTTTTGCGATTTCAAAATTGCAGTTTTCAAAGGCCTTTTTAAAGTCAATTCGCATCAGCGTATCCTTATTGACTGACCGTTTGGCATCCGAAAAAATGATTGACTTAAGGAAGCTCTGAACTAAATCAGAATTTGCTAAAAAATGTGCTATTTCTGCTTGTTTTAATTCGTTGAACCCAATAAAATAACAAGTGTCGTCCAACATAATGGGTTTAGCATTTTTTGGACTAATCAGGGTGAAGTGAGTTGATTTATAAAGTCCCGAAATTGCCACTTTGTAGTTGGTGAAAGAATAGTCTCCAATTCCAAAAATGGAAAAGTCGGGTTTGTTTTTATAGATGGATGATTTTCGTTTATCAAAGAATGATTTGTGTGAAATTAAATACTGATGCGTTAGTGGATATTCTTGGATATAAGCCGTTTCCTGACCGACCTTTTTTTGGGTAATGATGGTCAACTTTCGATAGCTGTTGGTTTTGTCTTTTTTTAAATCAGAACTTTTAAGTAAACCATAAATGAGTTTGTCTTCCAACTTTATTTCCTCACCCAATCCATTGACAAAATGACCCTTCTTTTGTTCCAATTCCATCACCTTTGAGCAGTCATGTTTTACTCCCGAACGCCAGGTGAAAACTGATTTACCGTCAACTAATCCCGATTGGTCATAACCTTCAACTGAATAGACAAATTTATCGCGATACCAACCAAAGGTGGTGATGTAATCTTTACTGTAAAAGTCCAACTCCCTGCAACTCAATTCAGCCTTCTGGTTGAGCTGAGTTAAAAACAAACAGGCATTCACTGAAACATTAAATTCTTTTTTAGAATCAATGTTGAGTTTTTCGGATTGGCCTATGCGGTATTCATTTCTTTTTTGATCGTGAATGAGGTTTTTCACCACCGAATTCTTGATGAGGAATGCAAAAGTTCCGTTGTGCTTTTCAAAGGCTCTAAGCATGCTTAGGGAAATATATTCGCCTATATCAAAATTTCCTTTTCCAGTCATGGCATCAAAGCCACTAACATTTTTAAAGTTGGACTTTTGGGGCAAGTTTTTAGAGTCGATTGATCCTAGCTCAGAATTTGTCACCCAGGGGGGATTCCCTATAATCAATGTTTTTAAATGTGAGGTAGATTCTGCTAATTCATGATAAGGAAAGCTGAAGGCATTCCCATGAATGATATCAATGTCAGGCTTTGAAAGCTGAGGGTTTATTAAAAAGTAATCAAGGATTTTAAATTTAGTTTCCCAGACGTAGGGCTGATAAATTTCAACACCTACAACTTTTTTGAGGAATTGAGATTGTTGAAGAACAGCCAAAATAAAGTTCCCCTTACCGCAAGTAGGTTCTAATACAAACTCAAAGTCGCCTGATTTAGAGAAAGCATATTCTGAAACCTGATGGGCTAAAGAATTGTTGGTTTGAAAATCACCATATTCTCTTCGATTTTCTTCCGTTTCAGCAGAACTTTGATTCTTTATTTTATCCAATAAGTCGCTCGCGTCGGCTTGAGAACCAAA
>JAKSBJ010000134.1 GCA_022361195.1 Flavobacteriales bacterium | reverse complement strand
TCCAAATAACATCAATCACCCTGAGAGTGAACCAATGATAATTGGTCGAAACTTTTTGGTGAAAATCAATGCTAATATTGGTAACTCAGCTCTTTCATCTTCAATTGAGGAAGAAGTTGCAAAAATGGTTTGGGGAACTCGTTGGGGAGCAGATACAATTATGGATTTGTCAACCGGAAAGAACATTCATGAAACTCGTGAGTGGATTATCCGAAATTCTCCAGTTCCGGTTGGAACAGTGCCAATTTATCAGGCTTTGGAAAAAGTGAATGGAAAGGCAGAGGATTTAACCTGGGAATTGTTTAGAGATACTTTAATTGAGCAAGCTGAACAAGGTGTAGATTATTTTACCATCCACGCCGGAGTATTGTTACGTTACATTCCAATGACCGCTAAACGTTTAACAGGAATTGTTTCACGTGGTGGATCAATTATGGCAAAGTGGTGTTTGGCACATCACAAAGAGAGTTTTCTATATACCCACTTTGAGGAGATTTGTCAGATCATGAAGCAGTATGATGTTGCATTTTCGTTGGGAGATGGACTTCGTCCAGGATCAATTGCTGATGCAAATGATGAAGCCCAATTTGCTGAATTAAAGACTTTGGGTGAATTGACTAAAATTGCTTGGGAACACGATGTTCAGGTAATGATTGAAGGACCAGGACATGTTCCAATGCACATGATTAAAGAAAACATGGACAAGCAATTGCGTGAATGTTATGAGGCTCCTTTTTATACATTAGGACCTTTAACCACTGATATTGCTCCAGGTTATGACCACATTACATCAGCTATTGGGGCAGCTCAAATTGGGTGGTATGGAACGGCTATGTTGTGTTATGTTACACCAAAAGAACATTTGGGTCTTCCAAACAGAGATGACGTAAAAGAAGGGGTTATCACCTATAAATTGGCAGCGCATGCGGCTGATTTGGCAAAGGGACATCCAGGAGCACAACATCGCGATAATGCTATGAGTAAAGCACGTTTTGAGTTCCGTTGGGAAGACCAGTTTAATCTGGCTCTCGATCCGGATACAGCTCGTGAATACCATGATGAAACATTGCCGAGTGAGAATGCAAAAGTGGCGCATTTCTGCTCAATGTGTGGACCACATTTCTGTTCAATGAAAATCACACAGGATGTTCGTGATTATGCAAAAGAACACGGTTTGGATGAGTCCAATGCCTTAGAAGAGGGAATGCAGGAAATGGCATCAACCTTCAAGGAAAAAGGAGGAGATGTTTATTTGGAACCAGAAAAGACAGTAGCGAATAGCGAAGGGTAAATCGTGATTCGAATAGTGTTGACATATCCCGAAGTTGTTCAGGATGAGATCAATCGTATCCAAATCCTGATGGAGGATGATTTTGACATTCTGCATCTTCGTAAACCTGATTTTTCGTTAGAAATGATGAGGGGATTTGTGGAGCAATTGCCTGATGATATTCAGGAAAGGACCGTGATTCATTCTCATTTTTCATTAGTGCATAACTATGATCTAAAGGGGATCCATTTAAACAGTAAAGATCGAAATCAATTGTTTGATGTGGAGGATACTGGAAGTTGTGAAATTCAAACGTTAATTCGATCAGGAGATGAGATTTGGGTGAACCGACGTCCTGTCAATCATGTTTCCTATTCAGCACATTCGGTGAAAGAGATTAATGAACTCAATTTTAAGGTCGACTATGCTTTTCTGTCTCCGGTATATAATTCCATTTCCAAATTAGATTATCCCTCTGCTTTTGAGGATAAAGAGCAACTAAGGGATGAGCTGGTTTTTTGTCAATCAAAGGTCGTTGCTTTGGGTGGAGTTGATAATGAGAAGATTGAACAACTTGGAGAGATTGGTTTTGCTGGATATGCGATGTTAGGAGCTATTTGGAATAATGAAATAGAAGTTTGAAAAAAAGAGCTGAAATATTAACCATTGCTGGTTTTGATCCTTCTGGAGGAGCAGGGATTTTGGCAGATATCAAAACGTTTGAAAAACACCGTTGTTTGGGCTTGGCAGTACAAACAGCAAATACCATTCAAACGGCTGAAAGTTTTGTTTCGGTGAATTGGATAGAGGAGGAGATAATTCTGCAGCAGTTACAGGAGCTTTTAAAGTTTCACAATCCTACTTATGTCAAGATAGGATTGCTTCCGTCTTTGACGTTCTTGAGAAAGATAATTGATCAACTCAAAGAAAAGGGATTACCGAAGATTATTTGGGATCCGGTTTTAAGCAGTAGCACAGGATTTGATTTTGAGCAGAATTTGAACGGAATTGAGGATTTGTTGAAGGATATTTATTTGCTCACGCCAAATTGGAATGAAATTCAGCAAATTTTGGCTGGTGATCCAATTGAATCAGCTAAAGAACTATCCAAATACTGCCATATCTACTTAAAAGGTGGACATCGAGAGGACGAAAAGGGAAAAGATTTACTCTTCAGAAATGGAAAAATGACAAGTTATAATGCTCGTCCAGGGATGTACTATTCAAAACACGGAAGTGGTTGCGTGCTTTCTTCGGCTTTAGCAGCAAATTTGGCCAATGGTTATCCGCTCAACAAAGGCATTTTAAGAGCTAAGCGATACATTGAGCATTTTTTAAATTCAAGTCCTTCCGAATTAGGATATCACCTCAGATGAGAGAAATAGGTAAAATACAATACATCACACAGGCTCTCGGTAAAACTTCCATTTTAGAGGAAGTTGATACTGTTTTAGAGGCAGGAATTGATTGGGTTCAATTACGGATTAAAGAGGAGACGGAAGATTTGGAGGAGACAGCTGTTGAAGTGAAAAGAAAGTGTGAAGGAAAAGCAACATTCATTCTAAATGACAGGGTAGAATTAGCCCAAAAAATCGGTGCTGATGGAGTGCATTTAGGAAAAAAAGATATGCCAATAACTGAAGCACGTAAGTTATTTGGAGAACATAAAATTATTGGAGGAACAGCTAACACCATTGCCGATTGTAAAAATTTGGAAATAGCTGGTGCAGATTATATTGGTATGGGGCCTTACGCCTTTACCGAAACAAAAAAAGAACTAAGTCCAATTCTTGGATTGGAAGGTTTTAGAAACCTTTTTCCAAAAGAGGATGATTACGGTTGGATGATTTTATCCATCAATACACCGGTAGTTGCAATTGGAGGAATTCAATTGGCCGATGTGGATTTATTGGCCAATGAAACTTCGGTTCACGGAGTAGCATTGTCAGGATTAATTTATCAAGCCGAGAATAAAAGAGAATTGGTTGAACAACTAAAAAACAAGCTTTATGGATCAGTTGAAAATAGGGGATAAGGAATTTAGTTCCCGCTTGTTTACTGGAACTGGAAAATTCCGTTCATCAACAGAAATGGAAGAGGCTTTATTGGCTTCTGGTTCGGAATTGGTCACAATGGCCTTAAAAAGGGTGGATGTTGAAGATCAGGAAGATGATATTTTAAGTCATCTAAAGGCACAACAATTTAATTGGTTACCCAATACATCGGGGGTACGAACTGCTAAAGAGGCTGTTTTTGCAGCGCAATTAGCAAGAGAGGCCTTAGAAACAAACTGGATTAAATTGGAAATTCATCCGGATCCAAAGTACTTGATGCCTGATCCGATAGAAACATTGGCTGCGGCAGAAGAGTTGGTGAAACTGGGATTCGTTGTCTTGCCGTATATCCATGCCGATCCCGTATTGTGTAAACGGCTAGAGGAAGTAGGGACACAAGCGGTTATGCCATTGGGTTCTCCTATTGGAAGTAATAAAGGCTTGAAAACGCACGATTTTTTGGAAATCATCATTGAACAATCAAATGTACCGGTGGTGGTGGATGCGGGAATTGGAGCACCTTCACATGCGGCTTATGCGATGGAATTGGGAGCAGATGCAGTCCTGGTAAATACGGCCATTGCTGTGTCCTCAAATCCAGTTGAGATGGCAATTGCTTTTAAAATGGCAGTTGAAGCTGGCCGAAAAGCTTTTTTAGCGCGTTTAGGGAGCATTTCTCACCAAGCTGAGGCAAGTAGTCCATTAACACAGTTTTTGAACGATTAAATGAGCTTTAAAGAGGAAATACAGAAATTGGATTGGAATAAGGTAACAGATGAAATCTATTCCAAAACATCCCATGATGTTGAGATTGCCTTGTCAAGTTCTAAACCAAATTTGGAGGACTTTAAGGCTTTAATTTCTCCCGCTGCAGAGCCTTATCTTGAGCAAATGGCACAAAAGAGTCATCAGTTAACCTTACAACGTTTTGGAAAGACCATTCAACTGTACGCTCCACTTTATTTGTCAAATGAATGCCAAAACATCTGTACTTATTGTGGCTTTAGCCTCGATGTGAAAATTGAGCGGAAAACCTTGTCTGACGAGGAAATTATGGCAGAGGTGAAGGTGCTCAAGTCTTATGGTTACGATCACGTGTTAATAGTAACTGGTGAGGCGAATAAGACAGTGGGAGTGGAGTATTTTAAGCGAGCAATTCGTTTGCTAAAACCTCATTTTTCGCATATCGCCCTAGAGGTTCAACCACTCGATCAGCATGAGTATGAGGAATTGATGGAGGAGGGGCTGAATACCGTTTTGGTTTATCAGGAAACCTATAATCGAGATAATTATAAAAAGCATCATCCTAAAGGGCGAAAATCGAATTTTGATTATCGATTAGAAACACATGATAGGTTAGGGAAAGCTGGAATTTATAAAATGGGGGTTGGGGTACTAATTGGTTTGGAAGATTGGCGAACAGATTCTTTTTTTGCAGCAGCTCATCTCGATTATCTGGAACGAAAATATTGGCGAGCAAATTATTCCATTTCCTTCCCACGTTTGCGTCCTTGTGCCGGTGGAGTAGAGTTAAAATCGGTGATGACGGACAAACAGTTGGTTCAGTTGATTTGTGCTTATCGAATTTTTAACCAAGAGGTTGAACTATCCATGTCCACTCGCGAATCAGAGACGTTTAGAGACAATGTCATTAAGTTTGGAATCACCTCAATTAGTGCCGATTCTAAAACGGATCCTGGTGGCTATGCCAATCCAAATGTGAATTTGGAACAGTTTGAAATTCATGACAAGCGTACTACTCAGGACTTTGTTCAGCGAATAAAAGATCAGGGCTACGATCCGGTATTTAAAGGCTGGGATTCTGTTTTACAATCTTGATAATTAGTATATTCATCTTCATAATCAACCATAAAATGAGGGTGAACACTATTTTTTTCTTATTAACATTT
>JAKSBJ010000121.1 GCA_022361195.1 Flavobacteriales bacterium | reverse complement strand
CTGATCATTAAATGGATTTGGAAAAGCACTTAACTGTACCATTTCCTCCTCTTCAATACTTGCCCATCCTGCATTGATGTCGTCCATTGCAAAATAAGCTGGTGTATTCATTCCAAAACCACCTGCCGTATCTGATGAAGTTAATACGAAGTCTAATCCGTGAACACTTCCAAGACTTGTTAAATCAACATATTCCCAGCTATCTACAATGTAATCATCACCATCATTTTCAAAACGATAGTCTGCTAAATAAAAGTTTACAGAATCACCTGTTGGAAGAGAATCCAATCCTAAACCATAAATCGTTAACAAGAACCAGTCTTCTCCATTAGTTCCGTCAATAACACCCGTTGCACTAGTGTCTTCACCAAACTTTTTTGCAAAAGAATCTCCATTTAACATGGACAAATAAGCATAGGTTGTATTTGTCACGTACATTCCTCCAAAAGTTGGAGTTTCTTCTTCTTCATAAAAAAGACGATTGTTATTCCATGGTGTTACATAGCAAACTCCATATTGATCTGACGAATGACCTTCACCCGTAATTGCTGAAAATTGGTTTGTCCACCCAGGAGTTGTTACATCTGAAGTATTAGAAACAGACCATCCTGAAAAAGATCCCCAATCAGCATTATAACTCAATTCCATATTGAAATTATCATTATAATAAATTGTATCACCATCAGTTACCTGATCCTGTCCAAACCAAGAAGTATCAGCTGAAACTAATGCCGGATTTTCGAAGGTTCCTTCAATGGATTGTGCATTTGCCATTGTTACACTTGCCATGGCTGCAATAAGTAATGTTTTTTTCATCCTTTTTAAGATTAAATCATTAATAAAAAAGGAATAAAATGAAAGAATAGGGAATCCCTGCCCCAAACTTTGCTTTTATCCCGAAAGCTTTGTTTTATGAATTGTGGCAGGTCTTCTGACTTACTCTTCTTTTTAGAACCTTCCCATTTGTACAGAACAAACAGTGGTATTTTCTAAAAATGGCTAGAGCTTACAGCTGCGGGAACAGTTCAGGAATTCTTTTTATAAAAAGGCACCTGATTCCCTTTTAATTTCGACCAAGGCCGAAAACCAAAATTCGGGGCAAAGTTAGATTAAATATTTTAAATGAGAAACAGACGGAACCAAAGAGCTCATTTTTGATCGAATTTTAACCTTTTGGATTAACTCAAAGAGAAACATTAATTATAACAATAGTACCTCTTCCCGGAAAAGAATCATATTCAACATTCCCATTTATCCTAGTCAGACGTTCTTTCATTCCCTTTAATCCAAGACCTTTTTGGGCTGATTGGTCATAATTAAACCCAATTCCGTCATCTTCAAAAACAATGTTTAATTCGTCCTGGATGACGTTTAGTTGTAGGTCGATGGATTTAGCCTGAGCATGTTTCAGCGTATTACTAATCAACTCCTGAATTACAGCATAAATTTCCTGCTCATAATACATTGATAAAGCACCTATCTTTTCACCGACAATGAGGTTAAAGGAAATTTTATTTGATGCGTTTAGAACCACAGATAGGTCGTTGAGCGCACCTTTCAGCCCCAATTCGATTATTCGTCCTCCAGCCAAATCATGAGATATTCTTCGAACATCATTCACAGCATTGTCTAATAATTCTTTCACCAACCTAAACTGATCGTCATTTCTCGACTTTGAGTTAGCTAAATCCTCATCCATTGTGTGAAAATGCAATTTTACAGCAGCTAAAGAACCTCCTAAACGATCATGAATATCCTGAGCAATTCGCTTTCGTTCGGTATTCTGTCCTTCTATCAATGCAGCATAAGATTTTGCCTCTTGTTCCTTAAGTAGATGATCTATTTCCTGATTTTTAGCATTGATTTCAAGCTGATCCAGACGCTTTTTCTGAGCAAAGTTTCGGACTAAGATTAGAATTAAAATGATGATTCCAGCCAATACCGTAAACAAGAAAACAATCGTTACAGTTTTGTTTCTACTTTGGATGCTGATTTTTTCGTTTTCGGTTTTTTTAAGTTTAAGAAGTTGTTGATTTTCTTTGGTTTGATATTTAATTTCGGCATCAGCTATAGCCTTTGTTTTTTCTATACTAAAAACAGAATCTCGATAAACTATATACTCCTTAAACATGAGGATGGATGAATCTAACAAATCCAATCTGGCATAATCTTCAGCCATTGCGAGGTACACTTCATCCAAATTTTGATAATTACCCCCAACAGTCATTCTTTCCAATGATTTCCGGTAATAATAGAAAGCTGAATCGGTATTGTCGAGCCAAGAATGTACACTTGCAATATTAAATAAAGGAGTTGCAGATTCAGATATACGGTTTAATTGATCATATAAATAATATGACTTTTGGTACATTCTAATGGCTTCTTCGTTATAGTCTTGTTGGTAGAGAACATTGGCAATATTAGTATATAAAGCTGCAAGACGATGCGTATCATTTTCTTCTAACATGATTTGCAATGAAGAATTATAATAATACAATGAGCTATCAAGATCATCTAAGAAATAATGCGTGTTTCCCAAGGTGTTATACAAGGATTTAAGAAAGTCATTGTTTCCAATTTTTTCTTTTATTTCAAGACTCTTATACAAATGAGAAAGAGCTATATGGTGCTCTCCTTCTATTAAGTACAATTCAGCCAATGCTTCATGGGTTGTACCTTGATAAGCTGGATACTTTTCCCTGTAATCCAATGATTCAAAAAGATAAAATCTGGCCGAATCATATTTTGCTTCTCTTATATAGATCTTCCCCAACAGGTAATCTACCTTGGAGATTAGGAACGGATTACTTTTTTTTGATAATAATTCAAGACCTGCAAGCAGTTCCTTTTTATGAAATAATAAATTCTTTTCATAGCTATCTCCTATGTGATTTAGCTTTTTATCAAACCATAAAGAATCTTGAGGGGGAATATTGGACATAGCAGAATTAGCCCACGAAATGAAGATGAATAACGTGAATTTCTTCAAATTACTCTGAAAAAAGAAAAAAAGCCTAGACATAATCAACTTTTGCGCCTTCCAACTATCTAGTTAGCAACGAATCACAATGCTCCAAGGGGATCCCATTTGTATGAGCAACAATAACCTTTTTCTTTTCTTTTCCCCCATCTTTAATCCGAATCATATAATAGTGCGATATCTCATAAAGTCTTTTGTCTACAGTGATGTCGAAAATGGTAAAATTCTCTTTACTCGAAAAAGGTGAAAGCCGTGCCTCAAAATCAAAAATGTAATAGACTCCATTGAATGTACTAACCGTATCAGCTTTATTAAAGACTATTGATCTTCGTTTTTTTACTCCTAGAGCTATTTTGGCAAAGGCTATTTTAGACTTTGAAGAAAAACTGTTGCTATCAGGCATATCGGCCAAAATCGCATGATTATAGATAGGCCGTCCATGAATTCTCTTGTTAATAACAGAAGCTCTCATTTTAGAAGCAGTTGTATCATTTACTTCAAAAGGTATATCATTAGGATAAAATGGATTAGTAACAAAGACAACTTTATCCAATGTATCCAGAGTTGAATCTTGTTTTAAAATTTGAACAACAACATACTTACAGCGATCAAACCTTGATTTTTGAGTCATTAATTCAAAGGCCATAAATCTCTCGTTCGTATGTTGTTCATTCTTCACGTACAAATTATAAACCAAAATAGTATCTCCACACTGGTTAATTTCTACGTTGACGATAACACTCTCTTTCTTTAGACCTACATTTTCAGGAAGTCCAGCGAAAACCGTCATTTGTGCTACTCCAGTGGTATCAAAATCTTCCTCTTCAATTGGATTTACTACTAAGTGATAGTTATCATAAAAAATTTGATCATGATCTGCTGCATCAAAAGGGGTATTGTTTTGTATACTAATTGTATCGGAGGACAGCACCAAGTTTCCAACTTCCCGATTATCCTTTTCATCTTTAAATTTACAAGATTCAAGTATAAGCGCACATAAAATGAACAAAATAAAGTGTCCAATATACTTTTTCATAATCATGGGTTTTGAGATTTAACTAAAGTACCAAAATATTCCAATCATCAAGACTGAATATCAGATCAACCCATGATTTCTATATTACTGTTTTCAAGAAGATTGAGAAATTTATTTAGACGTATACCCTACCCCAACTCCACCATCGGATCCCAGTAAACTTCTTTAAAGTTGACGATTTTGTCATCGACAATTTGATGGCCTTCAGCAACTAGACGTTCTTCCATGGCTGTAGGAGTTGGAAAGTGCATTTTACCACTTAACATCCCGTTTCTGTTCACCACCCGGTGGGCTGGAATGGGATTTGGGCTGGAATGAGCAGAATTCATGGCCCAACCAACTAAACGACTTGATCGTGCAGCACCTAAGTACTTGGCGATGGCGCCATAGGAAGTAATTCTGCCGTGGGGAATTAATTCAACTACTTGGAAGACGTCCCGAAAGAAATCCTTTTTTTGATCCAACGACTTGTTTTTTTAAGGAATGACTCTTCTACTTCTTCGGTTTCAGAACGGAAATCATTTAATAAATAGAAGTTATTGTTTTTCAAAGACGCAAACAACATTGGCTCTTCTGACTTATTGAAAAAGGATTTTCGTGGAAGTAGAATCTGAAAATTTTTAAAGGTAGCGTTTAAGTAACGTTGTTCGTTCTTAATGGCTAAAATGGTCTTAACCGAATAATCTTTTTGATACTCCGAAGAGTCTACGAACTTATATCGACCAAAAAGGCATTTTTTACCGATTTGCTTGCGTGAATAAATTCGATCAAAATCCAACCGCAATTCATCCACATCACTGATCACATCTTTACTTGAACTGTAAATCTCCAGTAAAATTTGCTCTTCAGCTAATTGCTCATGAAAGAAAAGTCCTTTTACCTCATTCACGGTTTCATCCACACTCGATACACGAATGGACGAAAGTTCATCTTCACTATAAAAACTCGTTAATTTCAATCTTCTAGTAATTTACTCCTAGTTAAAGACGGGGTTACATCTTAAACGGTTGCCCATAAATGTAGCTATTTTCAGGCATTTAAGAGGAATGAAAGTAAGAATAATTATCCACAATTCAAACGATTGCGAAAAGATCTATCCTAAATAGAAAATTTGCAATATTTAATATCGAAGCCTTTCTCTTCAAACATGACTTCATAATGGGTTTTAATTCCCAAAATATCTTGCGTTTCCTTATCAAGTTTCTCCATCTCCTCTCCGTATAAATCCCAGGTACTTTCCATCAACTGATAATTATGTTCCTCAATCTGCTCCAAGGTATAATCAAACAGCATGCTATTGTCCGTTTTAAGGTGAACAATACCATCAGATTTAAGAATTTTTCGGTAACGATCTACAAACAACTCTGATGATAATCTTTTTCTTGGTTTTTTAGGCTGTGGATCAGAAAAAGTAAGCCAAATTTCATCCACTTCTCCAGGAGCAAAAAACTTCTCCACAAAATCAACCTTAGTCCGAACAAAGCCAACATTATTCATTCCTTCTCTCCTAACTTCATCTGCTCCATACCAAATACGAGAACCTTTAATGTCCAGTCCTACATAGTTTTTATTGGGATACTGTTTTGCTAATTGAACTGTGTATTCACCTTTTCCGCAACCTAATTCAATAATTAGTGGCTTGTCATTCTTGAAATAATCCGAACGCCACTTTCCTTTTAAGGGAAAAGAATCTTCCAAACAGGTTTTCATATCTGGCTCAAAGACACAATCCATGGTCTTCATATCCTGAAATCGGATGAGTTTTTTCTTTCCCATAAACGCGGTTTATAAAGCGTCGTTTCGTTGTTGAAGAATAAGAGCAATTTCCTTTAACATATCCATTTTCGGAGATTGTTCATCTCTGTTTTGAACCAAATATTCTTTCAAAACTAAAATTGGCTCAAATAGCTGGTCTTCGGTTAGAGTTCCCTCAATGTTTTCAATAATTGTGATGCACTCTAAAGCTTCCATCATGTCTCCCTGACTGGCTGCTGAAATAATCTCTCTCAAGTGATCATTATAATCCAATCCAGAGTTCCAGATAGATGCTAAGAGCATTTGTCGAATACCAGCATATTTTTTATTCATTAACGCCTTGGCAATGACAGGCGGAACTGAAGCCGACTTCAAGGTGTTTAGCAGATCGGTTATCTCTAACTTCAAGCGTTCATCATCTGTCGAAATATAAGTTTCTAACAGGGGATCAATCACCGTTTCGTTACCGTGAACTTTCAATGATTTTACAGCAGCCAATTGCTTTTTAGCATCGGCTGAAGATAAGTCTGATAATAAGGCTTTCAGCTTTTTATCCTTCGAATTTTCTTTTTTGGCCATTTGAAAAATTGAGATGCAAAGATAAGGATAGTTTCATCGTAAAAGAAATAAAAAAGTAAAACGGTAAGCCGGGTTCTGTCACTCGTCAAAGACGGAGTCTTGTCATTTATCTAGTCCCGAAGTCACCCGCGAGATCAATCTATCTACCCTCCAACATTGACCGAGTAAGTCTTCTCCAATGGATATTGGAATGTTGGTATACATGATATTTCAGCTCATGAGGTTTACCCTGCTACTGCGGTCACCCGAAGCACGGTGAGCTCTTACTTTCACCCGAAAAACGGGTTTATCCCTCACGAAGGAGGGCTCACCTTTTCACCCTTACCACAACATAGTTATGGCGGTATATTTTCTGTGGCACTTTCTATCCCCATTCCAATAGCTATTGGAACGGAGCCTTCCAGTTAGGAAGCATGATACTCTTTGCTGCCCAGACTTTCCTCTTTTGTTTACCAAATCCTTAGTGAAGGTAAACCTCCACTTAATCATGGCTTACACAAAAGCGACAAGATGTTTTACTTTTTTATTTCTCAAAGAACAGTGTGTTCGCATTACTGAACGACAAACTTTTTGGTAAAGCTGCCTGACTCATCATTAAATTGAACTAAATAAATACCTTTTGGCCAGCTACTCACCGAAATGGTTTCTTTTAACGCTGGTTGCGTGGTTTCATACATTATTTTTCCTTGCAAATTGGTGATCCTTATTTCATCCGCCAGTTGGTTTAACTGAATGTTTAATTCATCCTGAGCCGGATTTGGATATATTCCAACTTCAATTTCTTCTTCTTCTACACTTAAAAATCCTCTATCCATATCCTTAAACTCCACTCGAGTAACAGCTTCAGCTCCACCAGTTCCACTGACAACAACTCTCAAAATTGGAACTTTATTTCCGTTAGACCACCAAGTGTATTCAGTTTGATCAGGAGTAGGAAGTTCAATCCAGCTTCCTCCTAAACCAAGATCTACATATACAGAATCGTCATATTCTAAATTCGATCGAACGCGAAGTGCATCAAAGGTTCCAAAGGGAGTTGTTATTGTTCCCCAACCATCTACATAAGAACTTCGGTTTTGATGTCTTCGCAAAATACCGTTAAAGGCAGGATTTAAATCCAAATCTAAAAATGAATACGAATCCCAACTGTCCATATAATCGATTGGAAGCTCATATTCTGTATCAATGTCTTCATATTTAGCTGGAATTTCAATTCCGTTAATGTTCATTCCCAAGCCCACTTTTCTAACTTCAGATGAAGCATACTTGGTAAAAACGACAGTATTTCCAACACTAATCCCAGCAGCTCCTGCTCCTGGTAAATCAAACCCTAAAAAGTTATTGTAGTATTCTGAATCATAATCAGGCTCTGTAAGGAAGTTATTAAACACCACCTGATAAGTTAAACTAGCATCCGAGACATTATAAAAAGTATCAATTCGTTGACTTTCAATTACGAGATCAGAAAAATCCCAGTTCGCCGAAGGTCCGGTAGTTCCATAATCGAGTGCAAGATCAGATGAAATACTAATCATAGCTGTGTCATCCGCATTCGGAAAGTCAGATTCGGTAATGGTAATTTGAGCCTTTAATCCTGAAAAAGCAATCAGAAAAAAAAGCAAAAGACTGAGATGTTTCATAGTTTGGATTTACTTTAAGCCCACAGCGATTGTTCCGCTAATGTTCTCCAAAGATAGTGAAAGAGACTGACTGTCATCTTTTAAGTTTGCATCAAAGGCTATATCAAAGTAAGCTAGCCTTGGTCCTTGATCATCTGTACTATAATATTGAATAGTTCCGAGATCAAACTTTTTAGAGAAATTGGAAATTCCACGGCTGGAATGATACCACATTCCATCTTTTTTCATGGAAACCATCATTTCTCCGTAGTTGTTTTGATCAATTTCTGTACAATAATTGTACTTCAACTGCCACATATAATTTCCGTGCTTCATACGCACTAAAGAGGTGTAACTAGCCTCATTGCCATCTGTATCTCTAACAAGGTGTACAATTTCATGAATCCCATCCTGCAAGCGAACTTTATAGTTTTGCTCGGTTGATTCTAAGTGATCATTAACATACCACTCGCTTTCTGCAAAGGTTCCAGCACCAGTAAAAGTTACAGTATCTCCAACTGCCTCTGAAGTATATTCGGGATCCATTTCCTGATATTCAAAACCGTACCGAATTGGAATGGTAAATGGCTGTGGACTATAATCTGTAAACTTCATGGTCATTTCGTATAAACCAAACTCATTATAACTTACATAAGAAGCTGGCTCAAACTGTCCGTTATCATTCTCTATTAGTAAGTAATCATGCTGTGGATATTTTGGACCAAAATCCAAACGTACGCAAGCCGGAGTATGAACGAAAAAATCCGGATCGTCTTGAATCATTTGACCTTCGCTAACATCTGCGACAACTCTCTCAGGTTTAAATACCTCTAAACGTAAAGTAAAATCCTGCGACGGAGCGTCAATTTGTCCAAAATAGGTCCCAATTCCATTTATCTCAGAAATTCCATACGTAATCTCAGCATCTCCAACACCCACATTGACATCAAATGCTTCTCCATCAATAAGACCTTTTAAACCATATATAGGAGCACTGGGTTCAGGTAATTCTGGTAAAGGCTCTTTAGTACAAGAAGCCAAAACCATACAGCCCAATACAATATACATCCAATTCTTCTTCACTACTTTCTAAATAAATTGTATTTCAACCCTAGAATCAAGCTGTATTCCTGGTCAATAATATCATTTTCAAAAAATTCGTTATCCGTTCGGTCTCTCATCCCCAAATTCCCAGTTAGGTTAACCGATAATCTTGAAGATAAATCGTACTGATATCCGAAACTAAATCGTATATCATTCAATGCCATTCCATCTTTTACTCCCCAGTTGTCATTTACAATGGTTAATTCTTCATCACCCCGATTGAAATATGACATATTGGTTTGAACAGCTAGTAAATGCTCATAACCCACTCCAAAAAGGAATTTGTGTCTTGGCGCAATTTTGTAATTCACTCGCAGGTTTCCATTAAGGTGGAAAATTTCTTTGTAATGAACTTTGTAGAAATAAGCCGTGCTCGTTCCAGTGTAAGTATAGTCGATTACTCGTTTTGTTTTACCCAATGTATTTTGACGAATGTGATTTACACCAAACGAAGCTCCAAATTCAAATCGGGATAACTTACCGTAAGAAAGGTGCATGTACTCTAATCCTAGATTAGTTCGGTAAGCCGGCTCAATAAAGCTCGCTGAATATTCATTTCCAAAACCAAAACCACCATATAATGCAATTTGATGTGTTGGTCTAGGTTTATAACGTTCGATAGTTACAGCCTCAGGAGCCTCAGCAATTTCAACATAATCAATTGTCTCAATTACCGGCGGAGCTTTTTTACGAATGTTATGTACAACGTCCATTTCGTAATCTACCTCCATATCCTGCTTCAAGGCAAGGTTTTTAAGATTTTCGTTGGCGTTTAAGAATCGATTCTCAGGACGAGGGAACAATGCATCAAATTTGATTGACGGATCAGCAAAATCAGCCAATGCATTTTGTTCTGTATGATTTATTTCTTCTGTATTTCCGTTGATAGATGTTGTTCCTCCTACAACTTCATTTCCTTGAGAAGAATATTGTTGAGGACTTTGATTTTGAACAGTTTCCGTAAGATTTTCATTTTCTACTCCAGCTGTTTGGCTATTCGCCGAGGAAGTAGCAATATTTTCACCTTCATTTGAACTGGTATGGTTAGTAGAATTAGCTGCTAAATCATTTTGTCCAAAAGCCTCACTATAAACATTCTCTCCATTTTCAGCTGATGCATTTAAACTAAGTCCAGCATCAAAAGTCGATAATAAAAGATCATAAGAAGTTTCTGCAGTTGAAATTTCAGCAGAAGAAGACTGAACATCTAATGTTGCAATAGTATTTGCCCCATCATGCCCTTCTACAAAATATTCGTTCTTGTCTCCAACAGTATTAATTCCAACAAAAGAAATCAGTAACAAAATTGTTGCAACTGCTGACCAACGTGCAAAGAACTGTCTACGATCAGCCAAATCGAGTAAGGTTTTTGCCTCATCCCAATAAGCCGATTTATACTCATAATGTAACCCCTCTTTTTGCAGAGCAACATCCGCATCATTCCAAAAGTCAGGATTATAATCAGCAACAGTAGCTTTTGATGCTTCTGTAAAAGCATCATTCATTTGAAGGTTCGGTTCTTGTTCAGTAAAATCTGTCCAATAAGCTGAAGAGTAAGCAGTTTGCTGCTGTGCAGCTGCACTTTTAAACGCCTCATCCATAAAGGCGTTATCCAAATCAGCAGAAATGTCACCTAAATCCGGAATTTCAGGTACGACAAAAGAACTGGCAGCCGCGGTTTTGAATGCGTCATCTAAAAACTCATCATTCAATTGCGACTCCATTTCAGCCCAATAAGAAGAATTGTAAGTGACTTTAAAGTCCTCACTCATCTTTTTGAAGCTGTCGTCCATATATTTATTCTCTTCACTCATTCCCTATGCCCACATTTCCCGGTTTTCGGATTTTCTCAATTTAATGACCATTTCACGCAACAACTTTCGAGCATTGGAAAGATGCCACTTAGAAGTTCCATCTGAAATCTCCAGCATTTCTCCAATTTCCTTGTGCGTATAGCCATCTATAACATATAGGTTAAACACTTTGCGCGAAACATCCGGCAAGCGCTTCAAAAGTCCCATTAATACATCCATCTCCAGTTTTGACCAAACAGAATTATCGACAGAAAGACCTTGGATTTCCAGTTCTCTGTCGGTTTCCTTGGAGTCAACCAACTGCATGTAATTCTTGTTTTTTCGGAATTCGTCGATGATGGTATTCATGACAATTCTTCTCACCCAGGCTTCAAAAGGAGTATTCTCTTTAAGCTTGTCCAGGTTCTTGCATATTTTGACAAATCCCAAATTAAGGATAGCTCGCGCATCTTCCTCATTTTTGTGATAGCGCATGCAGGTGGGCATCAATTTTACATACACCCATTCATAGAGCTTCTCTTGAGCTCTACGATCATTTTTTTTACATGCATCTATAATTTTGTCATCAATCATAAATTGCCTCTTCTTTTGAAAAGAATGGCCGGATCCGTCATTTACGGACCGGCCGTATGAATAAGTAGTTTTATTCATTTTTATCACGGAAAACCCAAAACCATGATAAACATCTCACCCATAATAACGAAAAAGCCTAATTTAGGGTTGGAAAAAAATTCACTTTTTTACAAAAAATGCTAAATCTCTTTCTTCTCAGACACGGAAAAGCCAGTAAGGATGCCGCATCCGGAATAGATTTCGATCGAAAATTAAATAAAAAAGGAACTGCTCAATGCAATCAAATTGGCTACATCTTAGCCGAAAAGGAGCTTGTTATTGATCAAATCATCAGTTCAGGAGCTGCAAGAACTGTTGAAACAGCTGAAATTATCAATCATTATTTAAAGAGTGGTCCGATTTCTTTTCATGATGATTTATACCTGGCACCACCTCAAAAAATTGTTCAGGCTATTTCTTCAAATGGAAAAGGTAAAAATGTGCTATACGTTGGTCATAATTTTGGTATTTCAGATGTATGTGATTATTTGAGTGGACATGCTATGAGTTTATCGACTTCTCAGTTGGTTCATTTTAGTTTTGATTTTGACGATTGGCAATTGGTTAGTAAAGACACCGCAGCTTTTGTAGAAACCATCGTTCCTGACGTACATTCCTTTTAAAATTGGCAGTTAAAGACAAAATAATTTTAGGTATTGACCCCGGAACGGTAGTGATGGGATACGGATTAATACACATTAAGGGAAAAGAACTGTCATTGGTGAATTTTGGGATTTTACGTTTAGATAAGCTTAAAACGCATCCCGATAAACTCAAACGAATATTTGAACGGGTAGACCATTTGATTATGGAGTATAAACCTGATGAAATGGCCATTGAAGCACCATTTTTTGGAAAAAATGTTCAGTCCATGCTAAAATTGGGACGAGCTCAAGGAGTTGCAATTGCAGCCGCTTTAAATCGTAATATTCCTTTTGAGGAGTACACACCAAAAAAAATCAAACAATCCATTACCGGAAGTGGAAATGCATCTAAAGAACAAGTTGCAGCTATGTTAATGCGTTTACTGGACATTAAAGAAATGCCCAAGTATTTGGATGCTACAGATGGACTTGCTGCAGCAGTTTGTCATCATTTCCAAGGTGGAATTGGCGAGCACAACAAATCTAAATCCGGTTCGTGGAAAGCATTTTTGGGAGATAATCCCGATCGAATAAAAAAGTGATAATCTAAGCTTCGCTTAACTGCTGAGCTATATCAGCCAACTCTTCTGAACTCAACTCCAATTTTGGGCTGTGGAAGTTCATATCCTTTTCCTGATTAATTGGAATAAGGTGAATATGTGCATGAGGAACTTCCAAACCAATTACGGTCATTCCTACCCGATTGCATGGAAAAGTCTTTTTGATTTTTGTCGCAACCTCTTTGGCAAAGACAATCATTTCTTGTAACAAATCATCTTCTAAATCAAAAAGGTAATCAACCTCTTTTTTAGGAACGACAAGTGTATGCCCTTTTTGCAACGGCATAATATCCAAAAAAGCAATAAAGCGGTCGTTTTCGGCTACTTTATGGCTGGGAATTTCACCTTGAATGATTTTGGTAAAAATAGAAGCCATTATCGTGTAATTTCAACGATTTCAAACTTCATTACTCCATTAGGAACTTCAATATCAGCAATATCCCCTACTTCTTTACCTAAAAGTCCTTTTCCAATTGGAGAATCAACTGAGATTTTTCTAGCCTTTAAATCAGCTTCATTTTCAGCAACCAATGTATAAGTCATCTCCATGCCATTAGATACATTTTGGATCTTAACCGTAGACAAGATCAATACTTTTGAATCATCTAACTGCGACTCATCAATAACCCGAGCGTTAGAAACGATAGCTTCCATTTTCGCAATTTTTGCTTCGAGCAATCCTTGAGCTTCTTTGGCTGCATCGTACTCTGCATTCTCCGAAAGGTCACCTTTATCCCTTGCATCAGCGATCTGCTGTGAAATGCTAGGACGTTCTACAGATTTCAAATGATGTAATTCATCTTTCAGCTTCTGCAACCCTTCTGCAGTATAATATTGTAAATCGGACATATCAAAAGTATTTAAACGTAACAAGAGAGCCCAAAAGGGCTCCCTTGTATAACAAATATAGTAATTTAAATTGGGAGTTTTACAGGTTATCCAAATCAACTTGTCTCATAGATCCATACCATTTGCAGATTTTCTCATAATCAGTTCCATCTACATTTACTTTAACATGGACAAGGTAAACTCCTCCCGCGATTGGAATTCCTTTATGGTTTTTCAAATCCCAGTCTAATGAAGTCAAAAGATCGTCTTTTCGATACGAACGAACTAAGCCACCATTCATGTTAAAAATGGTTACCTCACATTGCTCTGGTAGGTTGGTAAATTTGACCCGGTTATCCAAACGTGAAGTTTCATATTCACTGTAAGCGTAATAAGGATTTGGAACAATATTAATATTATCCAAAACCGATATCAAATGATCTCCTTGTTGGGTTAATGTTGGAGGATCAATTGAGAAACGATACATTGGTGAACCTTGATTTTCATTCATTACAACTCTTTCATCATAAGGTTTATTGATTCTGGCCGATATTTTGACATCGGTCGCCATAAACTCAACATTTGGTAATAAAAGTGGTTCAAAAACCCAGAAACAACTTTTCCAGGCATCTCTAAAATCAACCAAAGAAGAAGCTCCAGGATTACTGAATTTTTCTCTTAACCACTCACCTTCATCATAAGCAGGTGAATTAGATCCATCTACATCTTCTCCAAAAACATAAACATAGTGCATTCCTCCAAACAAAGGATTTCCAACAGGGTCAGAAAAATTAGAAGTTGGATTCCAGACCATATCATCACCATTTTCGCCTTTGAGCCATGAGTTTTCAGAAAACATCATGTTTAGACGAGCTCCTGTATTTACGTCAATGGCATAACCAGGAAACCATCCCATTCCAGTTCCGGTTCCATCTGGATTCCCATCTTTCCCTACGGACTCATCTGAACGTAAGTGTAGGATATCATCTCCGTGCTCGGTTTGACTTTGATTGTCATTAATCTCAATGACCGGACAACGTGTCCATTTGGATTGATCCGAAGTAATAATAATATCAACATCGTGTAACTCCTCCAAAGTGGATTGTCTTTGAGCCACATCTGCTCCTGATGAAAACCACGATTGATTATTTCCAGTCTCGTAAAAAGGATCTTCCGGATTTTCTCCCGGATATCCATATGGCATTCCATAAACACCTCTTCCGACAAGCGTGAATGGTGCAATTGTTCCGCCATTTAATTGTTCGTACAAAGACTCTTCTCGGTCAATTAAACGATCATCATAAGCACAAGGTGCATAAATCCAGGCCGATGCAACACATTCAGTATTGGAAGGAGCATTAGGATCATTGTGATTTTTGGCCTCTTCATTATTTCCTGATCGAATCCAATTGGTTGGATAAAAAGAATCACTATCCTCAATTCCACCAAGCCAAATTTTAGATGAGTCGGCAAATTCCATGGTTGCTCCAATTGGTTTAGTGTAAATGCTAGTTCCTGAACCCTCATAGTATTGCTGATTAATGTGGACTGAAATTCCCCAATCCAAAATCAGTTGTTCATGTAAAGTTCCGATGGTTTCATCAGCTTTGACAGTGTCTGATTGCTCCATTCCATTTTCATCCGTATAAATTCGGACCAATTCCCAAAGGTTATTATTGAAGACAGAAGAATCAGTTCCAAATCGTAACGTATAATCTCCGGCTGCCAAATTAAGTGGATCAATAATCTTAACATCTACTGGCCCTGCACCCGACTTATAAACGGGATGATTCACCGCACCATGTTTCAAAATTTGATCAACTGTTTTATCCGTCAATTCAAGGAAATTACCTCCATTTCCAATTCCTTCAATCTGGGTAATTTCAGGCTGAAAACCATAGGATGTTGTAGCAATGGTTCCTTCCGCTTCAGGACTTGGATCATGTGGAATTCCAATTACAGATTCGATTCCCTTTCCGGTAGCAGACAATCGAGAGCGTAAATACGGTTCCTTTTGTCCATCTAGTGCATCAGGATCAGTTGGATCGTAAGTTTTATAGTTGTTGTGAGCATACGAAACAGCTATGTAATAATACTTTTTATGGTTGACTAATGTTCGATTTTCTCCTGTCGCAAAAAGGTCTTCGGTAACATGGAATGAGCGTCTAATACCTGCATCAGCTCCATCTACTTTGAGTACTGGTGTACTCAATCCCAATTCTTCATCAAACGTGTAATTAACCAGACGAGAAACACCATTTTTAATATCACATTGAGCCACTAAACGAGCTTGTTCTGGATCATCTAATTGGGTCACATTAGCAATGTCATTTTTCATTTGAAAAATCTGGAATCCTTCAAACCTGAATTTATTGTCATACACAATCCCAGAATCAAGCAATGCTTGTGGAGTGATAATGTTCACTTTATCTTCCTCTTCAAAGCTCAAAAGGTCATTTCCTGGGGGATCATTCAAATAAAGAATTAGTTCATTCTCCATTTCCTGAATGGTTAAGACTGGAGCACTTGGTGGGTTTACTAGTTCAAAACAACCATCAAATAAAGCCTGTGCCTTAGAGTCGGCTTGTTTTAGAGCTCTAATCGGAGATTCTAAATCTGAATCTGTTCCACGAGCAACAACAACGCCAACCGTAATGTTATTTACCGCACCCGGTTTTAAAGTAAAAGGACCTGCAGCCTGTACAAATCGACGATCATCTGATTGAATCTCTCCACCGCCTGTCTGTAATTCGGACCAATCAAAACCGGGATCAATTCCATTAGTTCCCCAATTCTGTGGATCAGAATCTCCAGGAAACATAAAATCAGCTTCTAAATTTGTTGGCGTACTATTTAAACCATCTCCTCCATACAACATACGCTGACCATTTCGCCAGATACCTTTCATGTAATTATAGTATTGCGAAGCGGTTGTAGGATCACCATTATTCGCCGTACTTCTATTAAAGTAGATGAACCTTCTCATCCCAAAGCGTTCATTGTCTACAAATCCATCCCCATAACCTACACCATTGAGTGCCTGATTAATTCCAATCCCTATTGGATCATCCGCATACGTTTTATCTTGATAAGGACCTTCAAAAAAATCGATTCCTACAGCAGGAACATTATCGCCATACCCTGGTTGTCCAGGCGCACCAGGATCTGTAGCACTACCATTATAGCAATATCCCAATCCTCGTCCAACATCACATCCTACCCTATCATCATCAGCAAAGCCTAAATCCGGATCAGCAAATTGACCAAAATAAGTATTCTTCAATTCCTGCGTTCCGCGATTAATTAGCTCATAGTTATAGAATGTCATGTTGTTGATTTCGTCATCTGTAGCAAATGAAAAAGCCTGGGCACGAACTTCCATCCCTATTGGATCAGCGTTTGTTTCTGTGTGAATGGAACCTTTGTCGTTAAACACCCACCAATGAGTTTCATCCCCATAAAGTGTTACCCGACGATCTCGACGACAGTCTATTTTCTTTCCAATATCATACCAGGGATAATCTCCATCATTAATGGGATCGTACTTTCCATTTCCGCTTTCTTGACCTTCGGGAACGTTGTCAAAAAATGGTGCGAGATACTTATCCTCGCCCAGTCCTTCATCACCATGAGCTGGCCAATTAATTATACGATCTAACACTTCCTGATCGAGTTCTTCTACATCCTCGCAGTCTTCAGGTTCCAGCTCACCATTTTCACATTTCCACCACAGAATAAACTGTTCTACCTCTGCTCTTCGAATGGTGTAAAACTGATCATACTTCGAACATTCTGCCGGAATTATCTCAGCAGCACCAAAGTTACGGAACAGTTCATTATCCGAATTTTGAATAACAAAGGGATCATAATTTCCGGATTCTGTATCCAAATCACCAAGTGGTCCTGCCCAGAAGTCATTTCCTCCAGACCGATACATGTGCGCCGCCAATTTTAACTGACCATTAATATCCTCTCCCCCCATCCATAAAGCTCCAGAAAACAAAACGTGATTGCCACTTCCGCTTGGAAATTCATACGATGGAGATCCCGTAGCCCTATTTTGCCATAAACTCCCTGCTGTTTCAATTAAGGTCCTAACATTGTTAAACTCCATAAAGAGTCTTTCATTGGAAGGAGCGCATCCTGCTGCACGAGAGTCATCTGAACCGGAGGGTACATGATGCCCATGGCCTTTTTCGGCCCATGAGCTTACAGCAATGAAACCCATTGCCATAAGGAAAACTACTTTCTTCATACCTAAAGTTTTAAATGATTAAAACAGAGGAATACAACCAGACAACAGATGTCCGGGAAGAAACAGCTCTAGTGTTTCATACAAGGGTGATGACTACCCAATTCTTTGTCTCTTAAATTGGTTATAGGATATCGAGACTCAAAATCTTCCTGTCACAGCCTAATGCTATTTCACAAATGTGCACAGCATAGACTAAAAGCTTTAAAGCTTTCCAAAAATGAAAGTAGTTGTGTGTGTTTGTTTAAAAGGTTATAATATCTGAAGGAGACTACTATTTAATCTCTACAGAAACCCCTACAGTGTGTACTCCATTAAACTGTGAAGTATGTCTGTAAGCGTATTGAATACCTAATAGGTTTTTGCTTTTTCCTACAACAGCATCAACAGAAACCCCAGCTGTAAGACCTTGTAAGGCTGTTACACGGTTTTCAAAAGCGAAGTCACTTGAAAATGCTCCTTTTTCGTAAACATAACCTGCCATTACATTAAAAGCAGCTTTCTTTACGTCCATTCCATAGTTCAATCCTAATCTGAATTGATCATTAGAGAATGAATTCGCTGAAAAAGCACCTGCCAAAGTCAACTTTGACGTCTCAGAGAAAAGGAAGTCATAAGAACCTCCGATTGCTAATAGAGAAGGCATTTCAAATTCAGCAGAACGTTGCTCTAAAGTAGCAAGATCACCTGAAACTGGATACATTACCTGAAGTGCTAAACCATCACCTTTAAAGTTCATTGTAGGACCTACATTCTTTAAAGTAATACCAAACTTAATGTTGTCTTGCTCTCCTGTAACGTATCGGATACCAGCATCAAAAGCAACACCAGTTCCTCTAACGTTAGAGATTGCCTCGTTAATTACTTTAATGTTCAAACCACCATAAATAGACTGCGTAAATTTATGCGCATATCCAACGTTGAAGTTTGAATAAGTAGGTGAGAATGTTCCAATTCCACCTTCTGGAATTTCAACAGTCGTAATTTCGATATCACCGAATCCCATTGCCATAACAGATACTGAAATAACACCCTGGTCAGAAACTCGTTGAGCCAAAGCAGCACTGTTAATGTTGATTCCTGCACCACCTAACCAACTTGTTCTGTCAAAACGAACTTGTGTTTTAGTGGTAAATGCCAATCCGGCAATATTTTGATAGATCGCATCAATTCCGTCAGCACATGATACCGAAGCATCCCCCCAGGCCGCACTACGCGCCCAAGGGTTAATTAGTAGTTCCGTTGCTCCAGCTGAACCAATTCGATCTCCATTTCCTGCGAAAGCAGACGTTGCTCCAAGCATTAAAACAGTAGCAACTTTTGCTGTTCTTTTTATTGAATTTAAAATTTTCATCCTAATTGATTTCAAATTAATTTAATGGCTTATAGGTTATCTAAATCTGGTTGTCTAAGAGCACCATACCACTTGATAATCTTCTCATATTCCGTTCCTTCGATTTCAACTTTTACGTGAACCAAGTAAACACCACCAGCGATTGGAATACCTTTATGGTTTTTCAAATCCCAATCAATTGATGTTAGAGGATCATCTTTAATAAAGTTTCTTACCAATGCTCCCTGCATGTTGAAGATAGTTACTTCACATCTCTCAGGAACGTTTGTAATCTTAACTCGGTTATCCAATTTAGAAATCTCATACTCACTGTAAGCGTAGTAAGGATTTGGAACCATATTGATGTTATCCAATACTGAAGCCAGGTGATCACCTTGTGCAGTAAGAGTTGGAGCATCAATTGAGAATCGATACATTGGGAATCCTTCATTTACATTAGAAACTGTTCTTTCATCGTATGGCTTGTTTACACGAGCTGAGATCTTAACATCAGTTTCAAGTAATTCTGCATTTGGAACCAAAAGTGGCTCGAATACCCAGAAACAAGTTTTCCATGCATCTCTAAAGTCTTGCGCTCCAGAATTTCCTGGATCAGAGAACTGCTCTCTTAACCAGTTTCCTCCATCATACGCAGGACTTCCCGTACCATCAACATCTTCTCCGAAGACATAAACATAGTGCATTCCTCCAAACAATGGAATTCCTACAGGATCTGACCAGCTTGAAGTCGGGTTCCAGATCATATCATCTCCATTTTCACCTAATAACCAAGAGTTCTCGGCAAACATCATGTTCAATCTTGCACCAGTGTTAACGTCAACTGCGTAACCAGGGAACCATCCCATTCCTGTTCCAGAACCATCAGGTTGACCATCTTTTCCAACTGACTCATCTGAACGTAATTCAAGAATATCATCTCCATGCTCAGTTTGAGACTCGTTATCATTGATCTCAATAACAGGACATCTTGTCCATTTTGATTGATCAGCAGTAATGTAAATATCTACATCATGTAATTCCTCAAAGCTTGCTTGAGTTTGAGCAACTCCAGCACCAGTAGCAAACCATGATTGGTTTCCTCCTGCCTCATAGAAAGGTGTTGCTTTATTCTCTCCAGGATAACCAAATGGCATTCCATACTCTCCTTTACCGATTAGGTTAAATGGAGCGATTGTTCCACCATTTAATTGCTCATATAATGACTCTGATGCATCCAACGGTCTGTCATCATAAGCACATGGAGCATAAATCCAGTTAGCAGCAACACAATCAGGATTTGGAGTATCAGCATGGTTAGCAGCCTCCGAGTTGTTTCCAGATCTAATCCAGTTATTTGGATAGAATCCGTCACCATCAGGAATACCAGCTAACCAAATTTTTGAAGAATCTGCAAACTCCATTGTTGCACCAATTGGCTCAGTAAAGATGTTTGGTCCGGCTCCTTCATAATACTGTTGGTTAATCGTAACTGAAAGTCCCCAATCCAAAATCAATTGCTCGTTAATCGTTCCGATTACTTCTTCAGCGAAAACTGTATCTCTAGTTCCGTCAGGAGCAAGACGCTCTAACCACCAAATATCAGTATTAAGCGTAGAAGAATCATTTCCGAATCCTAAAGTATAATCACCTTCAGCCAAGTTCAATGGATCAACTACTTTTACGTCAACTGGTCCGGCACCACTCTTATAAGTCGGCTCATTCACTTTATTATTATCAATAATTGAATTTAAAGTTGCATCTGTTAATTCCAAGAATACACCACCATTACCGATACCTTCTACTTGTGTAATTTCAGGTTGGTATCCATAAGAAGTTGTATAGATAGTTCCTTCTGCTTCCGGACTTGGGTCGTGAGGAATACCTACTACAGACTCAATACCTCTACCTGTACCCGAGATTCTTGATCTCAAATAAGGTTGTTGTTGTCCATCTAATGCATCAGGATCAGTCGGATCATACGTTTTATAATTATTGTACCCGTATGAAACAGCGATATAGTAGTACTTTTTATGGTTTACCAATTTACGGTTATCACCTGTAGCAAACATATCTTCTGTAATGTGGAATGAATGTTTAATTCCTTCATCCGCACCATCTACCATTACCATTGGCTCACTAAGTTCTAACTCGTCATTATAAGTATAGTTTACCAAACGAGAAACACCATTTTTAACATCACATTGTGCTACCAAACGAGCTTGCTCATTGTCATCCAATTGAGTAACGTTAGCAACTTCATCTCTCATTTGATAGATTTGAGTTCCCTCAAATCTAAATGTATCATCGTAGAAAATTCCTTGATCTGCTAATTCATCTGGAGTAATGATATTAATCTTATCAACCTCGAAGTAAGACTCAATGTCAATTCCTGGAGGATCTGATACATAAAGAATCAACTCATTTTCCATTTCCTGAATTGTCAAAATTGGAGCTACAGGAGGCTCAACTAACTCGAAGCAGTTGTCGAACAACGCCTGTGCTTTAGTATCAGCTGTTTTCAAAGCTCTAACAGGAGCTTCCAAATCTGTTTCAGTTGATCTACCGTATACAACCCCAACCGTAATGTTGTTAATTGCACCTGGTACTAGAACGAAAGGACCAGCAGACTGAACAAATCGTCTATCCTCAGGATCATTTCCAGCAGTAACCTCTGTCCATTCTAATCCTGGATCAACACCACCTGTTCCCCAGTTCAAAGGATCTGAGTCGCCTGGGAACATGAAATCAGTTTCCAAAGTTGTTGTTCCTGCGTTGAATCCGTTACCACCAAATAACATTGGCTGACCGTTTTTCCAAATACCTTTTAAGTAGTTATAGTAATCTGATGCAGCAGAAGGGTCTCCATTTTGACCTCCTGAGTTATTATAGTAAACGAATCTTCTCATTCCATAACGCTCGTTATCAATAACACCGTCACCGTATCCAATTCCATTTAAAGCTTCACCATCAGCAATACCGATTCCATTATCAACACCATCATTATCTTGATAAGGTCCCTCGAAGAAGTCAATACCAATTGCCGGTACATTTTCACCGTATCCTGGCTGTCCATTTCCTCCTGGATCAGTACTTACACCGTTAAAACAGAATCCTAAACCTCTTTCAACATCACAACCTACATAATCATCAGCAGGGAATCCAACGTCTGGATCCACATACTGTCCAAAATATGTGTTGAAAAGTGTTTGTGTACCTCTATTGATCAACTCATAGTTATAGAACGTCATGTCGTTGATCGCATCATCAGTTGCGAATGTAAAAGCCTGTGCTCTTACCTCCATACCAATTGGATCACCACCAGTTTCAGTATGGATATTTCCTTTATCATTAAAAACCCACCAGTGAGTTTCATCTCCAAATAGTGTTACCCTTCTATCGTTACGACAATCAATTTCTTCATTGACATCATACCAAGGATAATCACCATCGTTAATTGGATCATAAGTTTGGTTACCTACTTCTTCCCCTGGAGGAACGTTATCGTAGAAAGGAGCCAAATATCTATCTTGCCCTAAACCTTCATCACCGTGAGCTGGCCAGTTAATAATTCTGTCCATAACTTCAGCATCCGGCTCAATAACATCTGCACACTCATCCTCGTCTAATACCCCGTTTTCACATTGCCACCAAAGGATGAATTGTTCAACTTCTGATTTTCTAATTGTAAAGAATCTATCGTATTTAGCACACTCAGAAGGAATAATCTCTGCAGCTCCGTTGTCTTTAAATAAAGTCAAATCAGCATTTTGCTCCGTAAACGGATCAAAGTTTCCTGAACCTTCAATCAAATCACCTAGTGGTCCTGCCCAAAAGTCATTTCCTTGACGGAATCGGTGAGCAGCCAATTTTAACTGACCGTTGATATCTTCACCTCCCATCCAAAGGGCTCCTGCGAAAAGTAAGTGGTTATCACCTCCTTTTGGCACCTCATAAGAAGCTCGGCTATTAGCACGATCTTGCCACAATGAACCCGCGGTTTCGATCAATCCACGCACATTGTTAAATTCCATGAAAAGCCTTTCGTTCGATGGAGAACAACCAGCAGCTCTTGAATCTCCACCGGCAGCTCCTGGAGCATGGTGGTCGTAATTCTTATAAGCGAAGGTGGTACTCGCTACCAACAAAGCCAGAATGTTTAACGTTATCTTCTTCATAATTCTGCGAATAAAGTCTTAGTAGGTTTTTTCAATTAAAAATCAAATTTTACACCCAATCTGATTTGTCTTGGGATACCCAAGTTGTTGCGGTCAAAAACTTTGATTGTATAATAGTCTCTGAATGCCTGCTCATCCAATTGATTTTGGATAGCTGTTTGATTTTGAGCCGCCAATAGGTATCCATCGTCAGTTGGGTTACCTGTTGCTCTGTAGACATCAGTTGTATTAATAATGTTAAATACGTTAGTTACACGCACATAAACATTTAAGTAAGTTACTTTATTTTTGTTCTCGTCTTTTCCGAACTCTAACATAAAGTTTCTGTCTAATTGTGCCTCAACTAAATAAGTCCAAGGTTTTCTTGATCCGTTTAATGTTCCTTCAAGTGGAGAACTTCCTGGGTTAATCAAAGCTTCACCTCTTGCTTGCTTAACTCCTGAGTAAGGTGTTCCCGACCCGATATTAGTAACGACGTTTAAACCTGTATTTCCTAACACCTCAAAGTCACCAATTTTTGGTCCGTTGTAATCTTTACCACTTCCGTAACGGTAATCAACTACAATGTTGAAAGCATGTCTTTGGTCTCTTGAGTAAGGGAAAATAGTTCTTAAGTTAGGCTCTCCAGAGTTAACCAATCCTAAAGCTGAAGTTGCATCAGAACCAGTTCCGCTAGCAAACTGAAGCGTATAAGAAACTCTCATTCGGATATTACCTGTTCTTCTCAAATCGTAAGCAACTGTCATACCTTTAATTGTACCGAAGTCTCTGTTTCCGTAAGAACGGTAAGTATTAGGATAAGCTTGGAATACATTCACCAACTGAACCTGATCTCTTTGCTCTTTATAGAAAGCTGAGATTTTCAATGATGAAGTTTTACTTAATACTTGCTGGAATCCTAACTCATAATCGATTGTTTTTTCTGGTAACAAGTTTGGATTATCGATGATTACGTTTCTATCTTGGATAAATTGGTAATCAATAGGATTAAATCTGTTTCCTGTAGTAGGACGTTTCGTTAAGATATCGTAGTGAGCAAAGAATGAAGCCTCATCTGAAATTGGGAATGAGAATGCAACCCTTGGCATCACATTGATTTGCGGTTTATAATCTTCAAAAGCGTTTTCGTTTGGAGAAGTTAATGATGGATCTAGCAACCAAGGAGCAATACCTTTAGAACCTTCGATCAAAGCAGGGTCAGCTACTTCAACACCATTAGCATCATACCATGTATCTCCACTACGGTAACCGTTGATTTGTGTAATGTTGTTTACATCATTAACATACACTACATAGTCATCTCCCATGTTCTCAGGGTGAACAATTGGTGTTCCGTTAGGGAATTCTGAAATTTCTTGAACAGTTTTTGCTTCGTACAACAAGAATTTATCTTTCAATACTGGTTGGTTAGCGTCAAATACATCAACTCTTAATCCAACGTTGAAGATGATATCGTCGAAAGCAAATTTATCCATTATATAACCAGCAATATAAATTGGTTGGAAAGCACCAATTTGTCTTGCGTAGTTTCCGTCGTCATTAAAATCGTTGAAGTATTTATTGATATCGGTAGTACCACGAACTTTTTCTCCGGTGTGGTCATATCCATACCAAGTGAATAATGGTTGCCCAGAGTTCAATAACTCATCAGCACTAAACATATCCAATGTAAAGAAGTCTGGATCTAATGCATCGATATCAACGAAATCTGTTCCATCAGTATCCAATCCTAATTTTTGTCTTACGTTGTAATCGAAGAAATACTGAGCATCATCTCCTTCTTGACCTTGGAAATCACCTTCAGATGCATTCAAACGATCATAAGTTACATATAATAAAGTACCTCTGTATTCTGAAGTTTCTTTACTTCTATCCAACTCCAAAATATGGTTATTCATGTACTGTCTTGCAATTGTCCAAATTGGAATTGGTCGACCACCAAATGCTCTATCCCATCTTTGCTCGTACTCAAAACCAACTGAAATTGAGTGATTATTTAAGCTAACTGTACCTGAACCAGTGATTCTAAACTGATCAGCTTGACCAAATTGGTAAAGGTTATAAGGAGTACCAAAGTTATCCCAGATACCATAAATGTTTTGAGGGATATCTCCGTTTCTTAATGCATTACCTTGCTCAATTTGAAATAAGTTTTCGTAATTCCCAAAAGGTTGATCAGCATAAATTGAATAGTACTGACTTGTAATAGCTGCAAACGCTTCATTGTTTGTTGAAGGTGTGTATTCAACTAAGATATCTCTATATCCGTTGTGTACCATTGAATCTAAACCAGCAGTCAACTCATAAGTAGGAATACGTGTTGTAGTAAATGTACCAACATGTCCATAGTTAAAGATTCTATCTTCATGTCTTGCATCCTGACGTCCAAAGTGAGTTTGCGTATAGTCAACCATTAATGTATAGAAGGCCGAGTTAATTTTTGAACTTGAACCTTTTTCGTTGTTATTAAAACGTTGTGTAAAACGTCCGTAAACCCTCCAGTCAAAGTTTGAAAGTTGACCAAAGTTTTCAAAGTTCAATAATGAGTTTCTGTAAGAGTATTCATTTCTTTGACTCCATGCCATTGAAGCACCAAACGTCAAGTTAACATTTGGACCTGCATTCACATCAATTTTTGCAGCAGCAGATGCATTTCTTGATCTTGTATTCATTCTCCATGGAACTTGCTCAAAATCTGAATTTGCATCATCGTCCGGATCAAAACGCAAAAATTCTGCATTATAATAAGCTCCTTGTCCAAGACCTGTAGGACGAAGTGGATTTTCTAATAATTCATCACGAACTTCAGACTTCAATCTGTAGTTACCGCCTGCAGCCAATGGACGTGTATCAAGAACATCCCCAAAGTTTCCAGAAAGGAAGAATCCTAAAATTGGTTTTGTTTTCTTACCTGTTGAATCTTTTTTCATTAAAAGTGGTCCAGAGATCATTCCTTCAACCAAGTTGTAGGCATATTTATCTAAACCAAATACTCTACCATCGTAACCTAATGGATCTGCTCCGTTAACATAGAAACCAGAAGTTACACCTTCAAATGAACCAAAATATTTTGCCGATGGACCCCTAGTAGTAATTGAGATTACCCCACCAGTAACGTCACCGTAGTTAGCAGGAATACCCCCTGTTACAACCGCAACCTCTTGGATTGCTGATTTAGGAAGATTAGAAGATCCTCGTACTTTAATACCATCTATATAATAATATGTAGCGTCCGAACGAGTACCACGAATACTCAAGTCACCCGAACCTTCTGCTGCATATACACCACCAACTGTTTGTGCTACCCCTTGGGCAGAACGAGTTGGCATTTTTGCAATATCATCTCTAGTTACCGTTGCACCGGATGCACCACCATCCTGGTCAATTAACGGAACTTCGTAGTGAATAACTTCAACTACATCTAACATTTCTGATGAAGCACCCAATTCTAAAGGAAGAATGGTATACTTATCGGAGTTTACAACAACTCCCTCTTGTCTAATTGATCCGTATCCAACGAAACGAACCTCAACATCATATTTACCAGGTGACAATGAACTGATAATAAAATCCCCGTTAAAATCGGTAGCAGCAAATCCTTTTTGCTGTCCTCCTTGCTGAACCACAACCTTTACAAAAGGAAGAGGTTCACCAGTTTCTTTATCCTTAACTTTTCCTTTGATTGTACCAACCCCAGTCTGGGCAAAAACGAAACCTACTGACAACAAGAATGTTGTGAATACTAATTTTAGGTTTTGAAGCATAAGTAAGCGTATTTGTTAAAAAATCATAAAATACAATAGCCCGTAAATATAGATAAATTAAAATTGACTAGACTAAAAAAAATTAACAAAATCTTTACAATTGAGATTTGCTACCAAAATTAGTCCGAGAAAGAGAGAATTAAAATAGGGGATCGCAACAATTTGCGAGAAATTATACCAGTCTATTATTTTTCATTGGTTTCCCTTTTTGGCGACGTTTAGCATTTTTTGCTGCTCTTTTCATTCGCTTACGAGTAACCTTATCCTGATTTTTCCAATGACGTTTTCCGCTACGTTTTCGTTGCTTATAACTTCCGCGAGTTCTTCGTTTACTTTTAGACTTTCCTTTTTCCGATTTTACACTTTTTGCACCTTTGTCCTGAACATAAGCCGTTTGAGGCATTACAATAAGAGATGCAATAATTATTAGTAATTTCGTTATTAGAATACGGAACAATCGCTTCATGAAACAAATATATTTAAGATATTATATAATCCTCTTTTTTATTGGAACTTTATTATCCTCCTGCAAGGAAGAAGCTTATCCAATCCCAGAAGTCCCGGTGAATATAGCAATAAATCTTGATCTGCCTTCTTATATTCAACTGAATAATCCGGGAGGTTATGCTTATGTTAACGGAGGATCAAGGGGAATAATTGTGTATCGTAATTTTGATGAGTTCGTTGCATTAGACAGACACTCTACCTATAATTCGCAGGATGAATGTGCTATTGTTGACGTTAATCCCGAAAATCAGTTTGAATTATTAGATACTTGCTCAGGTTCTGTTTTCAGCATATTAAACGGAACTGTTATTTCAGGTCCAGCAAAATTTGCATTAAAGCGCTACAATGCAAGCTGGAACGGAGCATACACTGTTAACATCTATAATTAAAAAAGCGCAGCCATCAGAGACAGCCACGCTTTAATTCATTTATTGAAAACAGATTTTAGTATCTGTAGTGTTCAGGCTTGTACGGTCCTTCAACTTTTACTCCAATATACTCAGCTTGATCTTGTGTTAACACATCCAATTCAACTCCAATCTTAGCCAAATGCAACTTAGCTACCTTTTCATCTAAATGTTTAGGTAACATGTAAACTTCATTATTGTAGTTCTCTGAATTTTTCCACAACTCAATTTGAGCCAATGTTTGGTTCGTGAATGAGTTTGACATTACGAATGAAGGGTGACCTGTTGCACATCCTAAGTTTACCAAACGTCCTTCGGCCAACAAGATGATGTCATTTCCATTTACATTATAAAGGTCAACCTGAGGTTTGATCTCAACTTTAGAATCTCCGTGGTTGTTATCTAACCAAGCAACGTCGATTTCGTTATCGAAGTGTCCGATATTACATACGATCGTTTTATCCTTCATGTTCTCGAAGTGCTTTCCAACAACGATGTCCTTATTACCAGTTGTAGTAACAACAATATCCGCTCTTGAAACAGCATTTTCCATTTTCTTCACTTCAAATCCGTCCATTGCAGCCTGAAGCGCACAAATTGGATCGATCTCAGTAACGATAACACGAGCTCCAGCTCCTCTTAATGAAGCAGCAGAACCTTTTCCTACATCACCATATCCAGCAACAACAGCAACTTTTCCAGCCATCATTGTATCTGTAGCTCTTCTGATCGCATCTACCAATGATTCTTTACATCCGTATTTGTTATCAAATTTAGATTTAGTAACTGAATCGTTAACGTTGATAGCAGGCATTACCAAAGTTCCGTTCTTTACACGCTCGTATAAACGGTGAACACCAGTTGTAGTTTCTTCTGACAATCCTTTAATATCTTTTGTCAATTCAGGATAACGATCAAAAACCATATTGGTCAAATCACCACCATCATCCAAAATCATGTTCAATGGTTTACCACCTTCAAAAGCAAACAATGTTTGCTCAATACACCAATCAAACTCCTCATCATTCATCCCTTTCCAGGCATACACTGGAATTCCAGCAGCAGCAATAGCAGCAGCAGCTTGATCCTGTGTAGAAAAGATATTACAAGAAGACCAAGTTACTTCAGCACCTAATTCAACCAATGTTTCAATCAAAACAGCAGTTTGAATAGTCATATGCAAGCAACCCGCAATTCTAGCTCCAGCCAAAGGCTTCGACGGACCGTACTCTTCTCTCAAAGACATTAATCCAGGCATTTCAGCTTCAGCCAATCGAATTTCTTTTCTTCCCCAATCAGCAAGGCTAATATCTTTTACCTTGTATTTTAATTGCTCTTGTGTATCACTCATTATCTTAATATTTCTTTGAATTATTCCACAAAAATACGAAACTCCTTTTTATTTTTCGCCAAAATTTGTGTATATCGACTTTAAGATCAAAAATATAGTCCTGACTGATAAAATCATTATCAAACATTTAAGCTATCAAAACGCATCTGTTACTGATTTAGATCTTTCTATTTTTTCTAATGTGGAAAGGGAACGTTTTGACAGTTTTATCTCGGATAGAAGGAGGATAGAGTTTTACTTTACCCGCCTGCTATGGAAGCAATTCGGGATTGATTCTGAAATCACCTATGGACCGGAAGGAAATCCATTAATTACCGAAGGATTTATTGGCATTTCGCATTCCAAAAACAATGTAGTTATTGCTCATAGTCCTTACGAACGACCTGGAATTGACATTGAGAATTATTCTGAAAAAGTTATCCGAGTTGGACCTAAATTCATGTCCGACAACGAATCTGCACGGTTTGGAATGAATGAAATAAGTGTTTTAACTACCATATGGAGCCTAAAAGAAGCTGTCTATAAGATGCGCTGCGAAGACCATCTCAATTTTAAGGAAAATATAGAGGTTTTAGAAATGGAAAAACAGAGCAAATTTGCCATTCATCTAAATGGACACACAGAAATTATGAATTTTCACATCTTCCCTGAAAAAGAATCAGTTATAACCTACTGCATTCATGAAAATTGATTCAAAATAAGCTAGGACTTCAGCCGATATTTTTTATTTTTAAAAAAATTTTGGAGACACAACAACTTTTGCTCTCCTAAGAACGTATTTATTTTAACTCACCATTAAGAAAAAACAGAATGCTAAGTCGTTGTTTATTAACAGCTTTCATCCTCTGCGGTTTTGGACTAAGCTCACAAGCTCAAGGCTTATGGGTAAAAAAAGCCAACATTGGCGGAGAGGCCAGACATCGTTCCAGTGGTTTTTCCATTGGAAGTAAAGGATATATTGGCGGAGGTCACATTAATTCTGGTACTACTATAACGTACTCAGATTGGTGGGAATATGATCCAGCATCGGATAGTTGGACACAAATTGCTGATTATGGAGGTGGGCAACGTTATCAATTAGCTACATTTAGTTTAAATGGTGAAGGTTATGCTGGCTGTGGTGAAGATGGTGCTCACAATTACACCTCTGATTTTTGGAAATACAATCCATCGGTTAATACTTGGTTCCCAATTGCTGACTTACCGGGATTACCCCGAAGAGGTGCCGCTTCTTTTGTCATTAACAACGTTCCATATGTTGGACTAGGACAATCAGGTGGACCAACGGCTGGAGGGTACGAAGTAGACTTTTATCAGTACGATGTTGATTCGGATGAATGGTATCCAATTGCTGACTTTATTGGTACAGCACGAACATCAGCAGTTGGATTTGCCCATGGAGATAAAGGATATATCGGAACCGGACATATGGTTGGTGCTGCGACCCGTGATTTTTATGAATACAATTCATTAACCAATAGTTGGACACAGCTGGCCGACGTTGACACAACTCACCGACAAGATGCAACCGGTTTTCAGTTAAACGGTAAAGGATATATTTTAACTGGAAATGATAATTTGGGAGAACTGAATTATGATGATGTTTGGGAATATGATTTTGCCGCAGACACATGGACTCAATTACCAGATTTTCCTGGATCAGCAAGGCGATTCTTTGTTTCATTTGTCATTGGCGGAGTTGCTTATGCAGGAAGTGGGACTAACGGAACCAACCTCAATGATTTTTGGATGTATGATCCAACCTTTAATTCAGTAGATGAATTCGATGAACAGAATGTTTTGGAAATTTATCCTAATCCTGCTATCGATTATGTAAACATTAACGTTCCAGCACACATGAGTGGAGACTTGATGTTACAAATCTATTCAGCAGATGGGAAATTGGTTCTTCAGGAAACCATGATTTCTAATCAGCTAACACTTAATCGTGAAGAAATTGGAAAAGGTATTTTCATCGCAAAACTCCTTCATTCCACCTCAATAATTGACAGCAAAAAATTCATTTTTCAATAATATAGGTGAACGAGCTTTACAACATATTATCCAATGAATCTTGCAGTTTGGCGATTTTAATTGATCCGGACAAAACCAGTTCCGAATCGCAATTAAAAGGTCTTACGGATAAACTCAATGCTCTAAAACCTGACTTTATTTTTGTGGGCGGAAGTACAGTAGATCAAAAAGATTTTGATCTATGTATCCAAAGTTTAAAAGAGCTTTGCTCCCTCCCTATTGTTATTTTTCCCGGAAGTTCAAATCAAATTAGTGAGAAGGCTGATGGAATTTTGTTTCTATCACTCCTTTCGGGAAGAAATCCAGACTACCTAATTGGCCATCAAATTCGTTCGGCACATCGCTTAAAACGAATGGACATTGAAGTTATTCCTACCGCTTATTTACTCATTGACGGAGGAAAAACCAGTGCTGTCGCCTATGTTAGTCAAACAACTCCCATTCCGACAGACCAAACCACTATTGCGTTAAATACGTCTATTGCCGGGGAAATGATGGGAATGAAAGCCATTTTTCTAGATGCCGGAAGCGGCGCCGAGAATTCGGTACCAACCGAAATGGTCAAAGAAATACACACACACACCACCATTCCAGTTATCGTTGGAGGCGGCATTAAAACCATTGATCAATACGAAGCAATGAAGGAAGCCGGAGCCAACTTGGTTGTAATTGGAAATAAAATTGAAGAGGATAGTAATTTTTTACTTGACCTCTTGAACATAACTAAAAAAGAGCGTTTTACGTCTAAAGAAACATGAACTGGAGAAAGAAAATTAAACATTACACACTGACAGTTGGTCTATTAGGCCTGACAACTTCATTGTTTGCTCAGGTTTTAGATGCTCCTGCTTCTAATTTTGAAGCCGGAATTTATACAACCGATGTCTCTTTGGAAATCTTCCATTCAGATCCAGATGTATCAATTTATTATACCTTAAACGGTAATGAACCTACAACAGGTGATTTTCTCTATTCGGGTCCTGTTGTTCTTTCTAATCGAGATGGTGACCCTAATAGTTATTCAAGCATTCCAACCAATCCCTCATTCGCCTTTCCTTATGGGAATTATACCGAATCAAGAGCTAATAACCGAGGATGGTTACCACCATTGGATGAAGTTTATAAAATCAATGTAATTCGATTTAGAGCTTTTAAACCTGGTTTTGCTCCTAGTGAAACGGTTACCCAAACATTTATGATCGATCCTGCTGGAGCAGATAAATACTCTTTTCCGGTATTATCCATTGTAGTAGATAGTACGGATATTTTCTCTGAGGAATTTGGTTACTATGTATTTGGAGACACATTAGATCCTCCAGGAAACTATGAATGGAAAGGAAGTGATTGGGAAAGAATAGCTCATTTTGAGTTATTTGACGAAGAAGGAGCTTTGGGTTATTCACAATACACTCGATCAAGAATGCACGGTGGAGGAAGCCGTCAATCGGCCAAAAAATCCTTTCGTTTATATGGTGAGACCGGTGAAATTAAAAACTTTAAATATCAATTCTTTGAAGATAGTGAACTCAAAAAGTTCAAACGAATTTTAATCAAATCCGGAGGTCACCGACCAGATTGTTTCCCGAGAGATGACTTAGGGAACCTTATCGTGGATGGACTCAACATTGATCATCAACACTTTAGACACGTCATCCTATTCATTAATGGAGAGTATTGGGGAATTCACTCAATCAAAGAAAGACTCGATAAATACTTCTTCCAAAATGAGTACGGAATTGATGATGATGAGATTACTTTGTTAGATCAGGAGTATGATGTTCAAAATGGCCACTCTGCCGACAGTTTGGAAATGGATATGTTGGAAGACTTTATCGTATTTAATGACATGAGTGTACCTTCTAACTATGAATATGTCAAAGACAGAATTGACATGGAAAACTACCTTGACTACATGTGTGCTGAGATATTCTTAAGTAATGAAGATTGGGTATACTCAAACGTTAATATTTGGAAAAGAACTGGAGGCTATGATGACTCTGGAATCCCTGGTCATGACGGGCGTTTCCGATGGGCAACTTACGATTTAGATGGGGCCTTTGGTGGTTCATGTGCTGAAGCTTATTATACCGTAAACACACTAAATGCAGCAACAATAGAAACCGGACCTTTTTCTTCTTATTCTCGTTTTTTCAGGGGACTGTTAGAAAATGAAGAGTTTAAAACTGACTTCATTAATCGTATGTGTGATTTGAGTAATTCATGGTTTTCTCCTCAGGTTTTAGATGGACATATTGACCATATTTATAACGAACTCACTCCAGAAATGACTGAGAATGTTGATCGTTGGAGATATCCTTCTGAAGCAAATAATTTGGTTGATCGATCAATGGAAACACCAAGTTTGAGTAAATGGAATTATGTTTTTGATCGTTTACATGTTTTTGCCGCAAATCGTCAACGAAAAGTTCGCGAGCACATCATGCTAAAATGGGGCTATGCCGACAGTTCAAACGTGATTGTTGATGTCAACGACTTTGACATGGGTCGTGTACAAGTAAATTCCATTCTCATCAATGAAGCTTTACCAGGTGTTAATACAGAGATTTATCCATGGGAAGGAGCTTATATCAATGATGTTACTGTTCCTTTAATTGCTGTTCCTTTACCAGGTTACCGCTTTGTAGAATGGTTGGAAACGGGAGAAACGAATGATACGGTGTACTGGACTCCAGCAACTGATGTAAATTACACGGCTGTCTTTGAAGCAGATCCCGATTTCCAAGCTGTGGTAATTAATGAAGTAATGCTTAACAATGATTCTTATTATTCAGACCTTTTTGGAGATTACGATGATTGGTTAGAATTGTACAATCCAAACAATTACTCGGTTGATATTTCCAACTGTAAAATTGTACGAGATACACTTGAATATTTTATTCCTAACGGAACCGTAATAGAAGCTGATTCTTACCAACTTTTCTGGCATGACAAGGAAACCTACCAAGGTCCGGATCATGCTCATTATACCTTACCAAATGTCAACGATACGGTTTACTTCATTTCATCAACTGGAGTGACCTTAGATTGGTTAGAATACTTTAGTACGGATAACGATTTTTCTTATGGACGTTTACCGAATGGAAGTGGGACTTTCACCACTTTTATTAAGCCTACTCCACTCATGAATAATGATTATTCGTCGATTGATGATCTTCAAATTTATCCTGAAGGTTTATCGGCTTATCCAAATCCAACCAAAGGTTTAATTCAACTAAATAGAGCTGAAACCTTTAAGCTTTATGATTTGAGAGGAGAATTAATGCTAATGAAAAGAAATTGTATGGAAATAGATTTAAGCGAACTCAACAACGGTATCTACATTCTAGTTGCCGAAGGAGGAGAAACGCTTAAAATCGTTGTCAACAAATAAATGCTATGAAATACCTACTTAGTCTGTTAACCCTACTTGTCGTTACTGCAGGATTTGGACAGGCCTTTGACGAAATCATCAAATCTGTTGCCTCCGACAGGGATGACAATGACCGCTATGGTTATGACGTTGACATTCACGGTGATTATGCCGTAATTGGAGCTTATGGAAATGACTTTGGGTCTGAAAATGAAGGAGCCGTTTACGTTATGGAACGTACCGGAATCAATAACTGGACAGAGGTTCAGCAATTGACTAATTCTGACCAGGAAGGTTATGATCGTTTTGGATATTCGGTTGCCATTTTTGATGATTTGATTGTTGTTGGAGCCTATGGTGAAGATGAAGATGAAACGGGATCAAATTCCATGTCCAAATCAGGCTCAGTTTACATTTTTGAAAGAGATGCCGGCGGAACCTGGAATGAGGTTCAAAAAATTGTTGCTTCTGATCGTACAGCTGGAGATGAATTTGGCTGGTCAGTAGCCATTTACGACAGTACTATTGTAGTTGGAGCTCATACTGAAGAGCATGATGCAGCTGGAGCTAATCCTATTTACCATGCTGGATCGGTTTATATTTTTGACCGAGATGCTGGTGGAACCTGGAATCAAACACAAAAAATTGTTGCCAGTGAACGTGCCGCGGATGTCGTTTACCCCAGTGGTGGATCGGAAGAAGATTTAAGTGATTTATTTGGTGGATCGGTTGCCATTTGGAACGATTGGCTGATTGTAGGTTCACATCATCACGATTGGGGACCAGGATTCACGGCTTCTATGTGGAGTTCTGGAGCTGCATATATCTTTGAACGGGATGGAACTGGAGTTTGGAACGAAGTTCAGATGATTCAAAATTTTGATCGCGAACCGTGGGACCGCTTTGGTTATGATGTTGCGATTGATACCAATACCATTGTGGTTTGTTCTTACTCAGAAGATGAAATTGAGGATGGAATTAGTGATCCTTTAACCAATCCTGGATCGGCACACATTTTTGTGCGAGATGCCGGTGGAACCTGGAGTCAAACGCAAAAGATTGTTCCTTTGGACAGAAGTTCGGGAGATCACTTTGGTTACTCTTTAGACATTCACGGTGATTATATGGTTTTAGGAACTCACTCTGACGACCATGATGAGACCGGAGGAGCTTATTTAGAAAATGCCGGGTCGGCTTATATTTTTGAACGAGATGGAGCTGGAGTTTGGTCACAATTCCAAAAAATCGATGCCTCAGACCGACAAGAAGATGACGATTTTGGGGTTTCTTGTGCCATTTGGGACTATACAGTGATGATCGGAGCTCAATATCAAGATTTCGACGAAGCAGGCGCAACCTTTTCAGATGATGCCGGAGCAGTTTATATTTTCAGTAATGTAACTTGCGAAGATGTTTCAAGCAGTCAGTCTATGACCATTTGTTCAGGACAATCTGTTACTGTTGGTTCATCTACTTATACTGCAACAGGAGTTTACACCGATGTTTTAGCCAAAGCAGATGGGTGTGATAGTGTAGTAACTACCAATTTAACAGTTACTCCTCCTCCAAGTTCTACTCAAGACGTTAGTATTTGTTTTGGATACACCTATGACATAGGAACGTCCTCTTACTCAGAAAGCGGAACTTATACCGATGCTATCACCTCTGCAGAAGGATGTGATAGTATTGTAACCACCAACTTAACCGTTCAACCAGAAAATGCTGTTGAGCAAGATGTAAGTATTTGTTGGGGAGAATCTTACAGTATTGGAAGTTCAACCTATGATGAAGCCGGAACTTATGTGGATGTTTTAACCTCCTCGACTTTTTGTGATAGTACAGTTACTACTAATTTAACGATTGAATTGCCGTTAGATGTTTCTGTTTCTCAGGTAGACAATTACCTCACTGCTAATTTAGATGATGCATCTTACCAGTGGTATAATTGTGATACGGATGAAATTGTTGAAGGAGCAACGAATCAGTCATGGTGGGCTTACGGTATAGGAAATTTCGCTTGTATTGTCACTTATAATGGTTGTACAGATACTTCTTCTTGTGTTTATGTTCATTCCATCGGAATTTCTGAAAATAACTTAGACGCTTTTGTGGACATTTACCCTAACCCTAACCGAGGACAATTTGTGATTCAATTACCAAATGAAAATGTAAGCTTTGAGCAATTCACACTGATTAACGAATTGGGAGAGATTGTACTTTCTAACCAACTGACATCAGCTACTACCGAAATTTCTGCTGAGCATTTACCAGCAGGTGTTTACGTAGTTCGTTTAAGTGGTGCTGAAGGAATTGTTAGCAAGAAACTGATCATAAAATAATCCTATGGCACTAGGATTTGGACCAGGTTCAAACATGCAAAAGGCCGTAAAGGCTCAACGCAAGCAAATGCAAAAACGCTCTTTAAAAGAGAGCTCAGAAATTACTGCAGGTGGTCTTGGATCTGATCCAGCTCTTAAATTCAAAAATGAAAGTTCACCGGAAGAACTAGCCACATTTAAAGCAAAACTGCAAGCAGAAAAGAGAAGAAATCAGTTTTTAACCTATGGAGGAATGATTGGTATTATTATCCTGGCCCTAATTCTTTCTTTTTGCTTTTAGTTTATTTTTTCTCTTTAACGTTTTAGACTTTACTCAGAGGTCATTAATCACCTCCAAAACGAGGAATTACTGCTGCGTTCAACTGTAACCGTGACAAACACTTTGGGTTATGTTTTATACAAACTATAAAACCAGAGAAGCATGTCAAACAGAGGAAGAAAAAGTCACCTATTATTAGCCATTTTACTATTAACATTTGTCGGTAGCTCATTCGCTAAAGAGATCAATGATTTCTACAGTCGTCATAAAAACGATATTGGTATGGAGGCAAAGATTGTTCCGCCTAAAATGGCATCTATGTTTGTGGACGAAGACTATCCTGAAGCCATTGATATTCTCAAATCATTAAACAGTTTGAAGTACCTCAATTTTTGGGGCGATCAAAAATCCATTCAAAAATATGCTGTTGAAGCCCGTGCCCATAGTGGAGCGCATGAATCTTTATTGGAAGTCGACGACAAAGTGAGAAAAGTACATGTCTTTGGTACAAAAAAGCGAGGAAAAGTCAAGAAAATCATGGCTGTAGTTGAATCCAAATCACAGTTTCTACTCATCATAGCTAAGGGGAAATTATCTCAGAATCAAATTGCTCATATTCCTACATTGGCTAAAGAAATTCAGTAGTAATTTTTAGACGAAAGATTGTTGAGAGGTGGGATTGTTAGCTATTATAGATGTTGGATAGAAAGTATTAGAGGAGTGTGATAATTTCTATACTTTATTCTTCCCCAGCAAACCAGCCCAAAACACCCCATACATCATATTGATCATCTCCTTCAGCGACAAAAAGACCACCTCCATTTACTCCATAATTGCCAACTGTAAAGGCATTTGTATCGGCAAAGTCAATTAGATGATCTTGATGATCGG
>JAKSBJ010000122.1 GCA_022361195.1 Flavobacteriales bacterium | reverse complement strand
TGCTTTTAAGTGTTCTAATTAGCGTCAGCTGTATCACTCCCTTCTTCTCTTCGATAATGTTCCTTTAAATATAAGAGCAGGCGATCCAGGTAAATGAGCATAATAGTCGTTAGTGGTAAGGCAATCAATCCGCCAATGACAGTTCCAAAAATGTGAGTCCAAATTGCAAATGAAACGGCTAAAATGGCTGGGTTAATCCCAGATTTATGTTCCATAATTTTTGGATAAAGAACTAACTCTTCAAGGATAGAAACTAAAATAAAAACTCCAAGTACTATTCCAAAGTAGAGAAAGAAGCTTTCACCATTTTCTATTGACATTATAAGACAGCTTAATGATAATGGAATCAAAGCAAAATATTGAAAATGGGCAATATAACATAGTAGTCCGGCAATGAAACCAATTAAAATTGCACCCGGAATTCCCATGATTAGAAAAGTGGTGATGAAAATGGTCATGCAGATTAAAACAATCCAGCTTCTGCGTTGAAAATAGTCAAGAAATATGCGCCGGAAATCCTCAAAGAATTCCTGTATTATATTTTGACCTTTACCCGAACTGCTAAAGTATTTTTTGTACTTCTCTTCAAAGTAATTAAAGTCGTACAACATGTAAATAAAGTACCCAAATGAAGCTAAGAAAATAATGAACCAATTAAACTCTCGGCCTTGTTCTTCTTCCTCATCAGATTCAAAGAAAGAAACAACATTCCCTAAGGCATCACTGAATTCAGATTCGTCTGAAGTGCTAACGGTTGTGGTATCATTGAGAATACTTTGAACGTCTTCATCATAATAGATTTCTGAAATAAAATTCTGTACCTCTTGATTGGTCTCATCAATCTCTGTTTGATGCTCTTTAGTAAAGGTGGTGAAAGCATCGTTTAAGCGTTCAAAATCTTTGACAATCTCGTTTCCAAATAAAATGGTTGATCCTGCTATAATAGTTAAAATGGTTAGAAGGTAAACTGTTACCGCAATTGCCCGGTTGGAGATAAATTGCTGAATTTTTTTGATGTGTGGATTGATGAAATAAGCACCTGACAAACCCAAAATAAAAGGTAAAATAATTTCACCTAAATAGAACAAAAGCAGCAAACCAATTGCCAAAATTGCAAGGCCTATCAGTTGTGATTTATATTTTTTCATGGCTAACTATTTTACATCCGAATGATACTCACTGCCTATTAACGATACATTGTATCAAAAGCCGGTTTTTCTTTTTGGATTAAATCATTAATAGAGTCCCAAAGTGCGATTCTTTTGTTTAGAGCCTGTTTTGCTACCGATAGTGTTTCATCCCACTTTTCTTCATCATTTCCACAAAGTTCTGCAATCATTTGAAGGGATAATGGACCATGTTCATCTCCGTCCAACTCAATATGACGCTCGAGGTAGTATTTAAGCTTATCGTAATTTTCGTTTTTTGCATCCGATTTATTCAAAATCTCAATAAACATGTCTGGAATTACATCTTCTCGTCCAAAGGTAAAAGCAGATGCAACCAGATGAGGTTTATCAGTATCAATGATCGAGAATGAAAATTTTACAAAATCAGCCACTCGTTGATCAACGTTAACTTGATTCAGAGCCATTTCGATGGTGTTTCCCAATTCAATTAATCGAATAAATTCATTGATCTCACCGGTATTAGCCTTGGCCTGAATCATAGCCTCCAAATACATTTCATAATGGCTTTTAGCTTCTCCTAACTCATTGATGTCACTCTCTTCACCATGAACAATTTCATTGATGAATCTTGAAAGTGTTGGATTACTGGAAGGTGTCCAGGGGATTTGAACATTGGTTAGTTTAAGTTGAAGGTACTTTAAAAGAGACATGAAGTCCCATACGGCAAATACGTGGTTTTCCATAAAGGTTGTAATATCCTCAACCGTCTTTAGATTATCATAAAGTTCATGACTCTGTAATTGTTGTCTCAATTCAGCGATTTCATTTTCAATGTGCTGTACCTTATCCATTCTATTTTTTCTTATCGTTAAACTAACCCACCTTTTAAGTGGTATTTGTTTGTTAATTCTGCATTGAACACATCAATGTGCTACTCTTTATGCTGGGCTTGAGCCAATATACTATTTTTGTCTCAGTCCAGATTGATGAGTACTATGAATCCCTCCTTTAAAAAATATCTTTTAACACTTACTAAATCTTCTGACTGTGAAGAAATTGAAGTGATCCAATCTTTGTGGAGTGGATATGGTAAAATTTCTCGTTATCAATTAGCGAACCTGGAAGAAGAAATGGTGGTGGTAAAGTGCATTTCTCTCAATCAACTAAACGAACATCCGAGGGGTTGGAATACGGATTTTTCGCATAATCGAAAGGTAAAATCCTATGAAGTGGAGACATACTGGTATGAGAAATGGAGCCGGTTTTGTGGAGACCATTGTCCTATTCCAAAATTCTTAGGTTCTTTCACTGAAGGTAGAGATCGATGGATTGTTTTAGAGGATTTAAATACTCATTTTCCTTTGCGTAAGGAGCAAATTAGTCTTGCTGAGGTTAGCGTGTGTTTGAGCTGGTTGGCATCTTTTCACAGTACTTTCATGAATCAAAAGCCTGAAGGTTTATGGAATATTGGGACCTATTGGCATTTGGATACCAGACCAGATGAACTTGAGAAAATGGAACATCAGGAATTAAAGTCAAAAGCTCATTTAATTGATGATTTGTTGAATCAATGTCGTTATCAAACTATTGTACATGGTGACGCAAAGCTGGCCAATTTTTGTTTTTCAGAAGACGGTAAAAAAGTAGCCGCTGTGGATTTTCAATACGTTGGAGGCGGTTGCGGAATGAAAGACGTCGTTTATTTTCTTGGAAGTTGTCTTTCAGCTTTGGAATGTGAACAGTATGAAAGAGAACTATTGGACTTTTATTTTTCAGAATTGAAAAAAGGTCTTGAATCTTTAGAGTCTGATATTGATTTCATGGATTTGGAGAAAGAGTGGAGAAGTTTATATCCTGTTGCTTCGGCAGATTTTACCCGGTTTTTATTGGGTTGGATGCCATCGCATCAAAAGCTCAATCACTACAGTCTTCGTTTGATGAATGAGGTTTTGTCAGGCATTTAAAGTAGTTTTCTTACAAAGAACTTCTTTCAATCTTTTCCATTCTGGCATAAAAAATCTGTTCGTTAACCTCTAAAAGGTTAATGAGGTTTAACGCAACAAATACGGCATTTCCCAATGTACCGTCAGCATTGTTCCCAAACTCTACCTGTAAACCAATATTACGAACATGATCATCGGTTGAAATACCTTCTGGGTCTTTCCATGTTCCACTGGTATTTACTTCACTCACAGCCTTTAAAAAGGACAGCGTGTGTACCTTTTTTTTTGGTAACATCATGGTTAAAAGCTCTTCTTGTCCACGGTTTAGACTTACATTAATTGTTTCATCTCCATACAAAATGGCATAAAGCATGTCTTTTGCCTCTTCCACTAAAGATTCTCCTTTTGGTGATCGTTGCTGATCTTCAATGACAGCAAGTCCTTTGTGCGGTGGGTTTAGTAAATAAGCCGATTCTTCAAGTTCTTCTCTTTGGATATTTTGATATTGGTTTATAAAACCCTGTACCCTTTGCTCATTTATCCCTTTTCCTTTGATTCGGTTCAACTGAACTTTCATCTGTTCAAGATTCTCCCTTTGTTCGTGTAAACTGTGACGTTCACAGCTCAGGTAAATGATTTGATCAATCAGCCAATCTTTATCCTTTTGTTCTAATTCTGAACGAATTTTAGCTTCCAATTGAGGAAACAAATCATTTTGTGCTTTTCGAATGATGCTGTTTATATCGTCCATTGAAGTTGACTTTAGTTTTGGGAATGCTATTGATGCAAGTTAACTATATTATTTGTCTGTCACATCCAGCATCTTCATAATTTCAAGATCCTTTTTACCCTGCCATTTTCCTCCTGTAAAGTCCGGGAAAGGCATTGGGAAACTTTTACTCGCGACCGATAATTCGGACAATGGGGTAATGGCACTCCACATCACACTATCGTAAACATTAATGTCTAATGGAAGTCCTAAGTTGAGGCATCTAATTAATCTGTAAATCATCACAAAGTCCATTCCTCCGTGTCCTTGTTTAAAGTTTTTGCTAATTGTTTTGAGTTTGGCAATAAGTGGATGTTGGTACTTGCTTTTATACTGTTGATATTCCTCTTCTTTTAACCAATTGTGTCCCCAATAAATCAATTCACCATTGTCTACATATAATCGACTTGGATAACCATCATGAACGGCTTTTGTGCCAACTACTTTATTAATACGAGAATAAGGACGTCCAGTATGAACATCAAATTGAAGCAGGATGGTTTTTCCCAATTCCGTTTTTATCATGGTTGAATTCATATCACCGCATTTGAAAGAGGTGTAGTCTGAGTTCACTTTTTTAGCCGTTTCACTTAGGTTAAGTTCTCTTGAACTCATGGAGGTTAAATGAGAGTAGGTATCTCCTCTACCAATGTTGAGATAAAAGCTAATAGGTCCCAAACCATGAGTGGTATAAAAGTTACCATCTCTTTCAATGTGATGCTTCAATCGCCATTGGTCCTGATAATAATCCGAGCTTAACATATGTGCTCTTAAGTCATGAAGATAGGCTCCTTCGGTATGTGTGATATCTCCAAAAACACCATTTTCTATCATGTTTAAAACAAACAACTCTTCTTCATTGTAACAGCAGTTTTCAAGCATAATACAATGCCTTTGTGTTTTTTCCGCTGTTTCAACCAGAGTCCAACAATCTTTTAATGAATAGGCAATTGGTACTTCAGAGGCCACATGTTTTCCCTGATTCATTCCATAAATGCACATTGGAGCATGCAGTTCCCATGGCGTTACAATAAGGAGTAAATCGACATTATCCTGCTGAGCCAGTTTTTTCCATTCATCCTTATTTCCTGAATAGGTCGCAGGAACTGATTTTTGCCATTGGCTCAATTTCTCAGTAACTTTTTGAACCTTGGTTTCAACTAAATCACATAAACCAACTATTTCGGCATGGTCATTCTCTACCAGCCATTGAAACATTTCTAATAAAGTATTTCCTCTATTTCCTAAACCGATAATTCCCACTCGAACTTTTTCAATAGAATCCGTACGAAATCCAAATAAACTACCACGAGTTGACTTGGCAGAATCTTCCAGCATTTGAACAATTCCTTCACCATCTCTTGAGTAAGATGAAAATGGTAGGGATAAAAAGGCAGATGCGCCAATGATGGATTTTAAAAAGTCTTCTCTTTTCATGGAATGAATGGATGTGGTTTGAGCTAAAACTAATGATTTGTTTCTTGACCACAAATGGAAAATGAGGAAGAAGTTCGACTCCTAATTAAACAGAAAATGAAGAATTGAACTTTTGAAACATTTCATTCCTAATGGCCAATCTTAGGAATGGTGTATTGACCTTAAATTAAAATATTATTGCCTATTAAGTCTTAAGAGGTTCGCTTTCAGTTGTTAACAAAGAAGAGTCTGGGGAATAGCTGAAAACAGAGGCGAAAGTTTGCAGAGAAATAGCTGGTATTCGTCGAAAAATAGGGGAGTCCGGGATCGAATTCGTTATATTTAAGAAAGCTGCCCATTATGAAATACTTCCTCTTCTCTTTTTATTTTTTGCTGCTTTTTAGCTTTAGCTCTCAGGCTCAGATACTTGTTATGGAAACAGGTGCTGTATCGATTAATCATACGACAACTTCTGTTTCTTTAACCAACACTTTTAGTGATCCTGTGGTCATTGCAAGACCATCGTCATTTAATGGTCCGCATGAGGTGGCTATTCGGTTGGATAATGTTAGTGGAACCGGATTTGACATTCACTTGGATGAGCCAGTTGGACGTGACGGGCCACATACCATGGAAACCATTCATTATGTGGTAATAGAAAAAGGGAGATATACTTTTGGAGATGGAACAATGTTGGAGGCAGGAACAGTCTCCTCTTCTAATTTGAGTTTTCAAACGGTGAATTTATTGCAGACTTATCCTTCTACTCCTGCTATTTTTACGCAGGTTCAGACAGATGATGGACCAACAAACTTTTTAAAAACCAGACAGCGAAATTCAACAGTTTCTTCTTTTCAAGTCAAGCTTGAGCGAGAGGAATCTTTAAATAGTACCTCACCTGCTGGAAGTGAAGAAATAGGTTATTTCGCCATTTCTAAAGGTGGAGGGGTTTTGGATGGATTGACAATTGAAGCTAATTCATATAGCGTTGATGAAGTGGCGGCTACGCAGTTCTTTTCAGAGTCTTTTTCACCGGGACTCCACATGATAGCTTCAATTGCAACTTATAATGGAGGGGATCCTAGTGGTTTACGTTGGACCAATTTGACCGCAACACAAGTTGAACTTTTTGTGGATGAAGATATTTCTAATGACAGTGAGGAAGGGCACGTTTTTGAAACAGTAGATTATTTTGCGATTGATGATAATGGAGGAGCGGGAATTTTTCTTCCGGTGGCTTTACCTGTTGAAATAGTACTTTTTGATGTTACTCTTACACGTGATGAAAAGGTAAGGGTTGAATGGACAACAAAGTCTGAAGTTAATAATGACTTTTTTACGATTGAAAAATCGATGGATAGTAAGTCCTGGGAAAAACTTGGAGTGGTTGATGGTGCCGGTAATTCAACAAATGAGATTCATTACGAGCATTTTGATCCATTCCCATATCCGGGAATATCTTATTATCGATTATCTCAAACTGATTTTGATGGAACAAGAGAAATCGTGGGAGTCAAATCAGTGGAATTAGAAGTGAGTCATCCTTATCCCAATCCAACGAATGGATTAGTGAACATTGATTTAATGGGAACTGAGAACGTTGAGATTAATGTTTACAATACTCTTGGACAGGAGATAGTTGACAATATAGAGTTTGATGCATCAGAGAATAATCTAATTACATTGGACTTATCAGGATTGGAGAATGGAATGTATTGGATTAAAGTGGGGCAATTTGTGAGTAGAGTTGAGAAACATTAATCTTATTTCAATAGCCTTTTAATAATAGATGGGCTCCTTTTCAATTACTCCCCAAAAAATCAGTTCATGTTCCTTAAAGCCTGTCTCTGAGTCTAAATTAACGTTGATGATATTGTCAAAGCTCGTCGCATAAATTGTATTACAAACATAAATACGGGTAAATAACTCGTACAATTTATCTCGGTTAAAGTTGAACTCTACTATTAGGTTCTCGGTATCCAACTTAACGAAAGATTTTTCTTGAGTATTTCTTATGATAAGGTATTTATATGATGTTTTAGGCCAACCATAATATTCAGTTGGAGCGTCAAGCCACCTTGGAGTTTTAAAAGGAACTTCACTCAATTCAATTTTTAATTCAGTATTTGATTCGGATCTTATTAAATAATCCAATTTCTCAAGTATTAATCTGGTATTAGCCTGATCAAATCCAATGTTTAAATGACTGAGGAACTCTTCTTTATCCTCCTCGTCTAATGCCGGGAAAGTACTTCTTTTTCCTTCCCATGGATCAATGATTTCTGAGTATTTCCAAAAGTAGGCCGTAAGGGGGTTGGAGTTAATTTCTTTCATGTGTTTTGTTGTTCCAGTCTCTTTATTAATTTGCTTATGCTCAAGACGCTAGTATAGTAAATGTTTTTGATCAGAATCTATTCTCCTCGCAAATAATATTTCACCAAATAAATTTTGTTTTTATAAGTCCTCAGCAAGTCGAAAACCCTTTTCAGCAATCCAATTTGTTTATAGCCAGTTTAATTTATTTGCTTCAAAGCTCTAATTATTAAACATTAACCTATGAACAACATGAATCAGAACTGGGTTTTGGGTAAATCTGGCTTTTTAAGTTTTAACAATAGTACTGCACCTGCTAATAACCCTATTGATCAGGTAGAAGGAAGTGCTTCTGCCTCAGACCAAAACGGGAATTTGTTATTCTATACAGATGGAGTCTCTATTTGGGATGCAAATGGCACATTAATCAATCCATCTAGTCCCTTAAATGGGGATGTTTCATCCACACAATCATGTATCATTGTACCCAATCATCATACGCAGGGAGAGTATTACATTTTTACGATGGGTGGTTCATCCTATCTAAGTACTGATATTGATAATCAAACCATTGGTCCATTTAACTATTCGCGAAAGCACTTTGACGGAGTTATTCTGGATACAAATAGCTGGACTTTAAAACCTTTGGATTGGCAAAGTAAAACAGGTCAACCCGGTTATATTAACAATATTCCAATTGATCCCTTGCTTTATGAAACCTTTTCTCCAGCTGAAAGGGTAACGGCCATCCCCAAAACAAACTGTAAAGATTATTGGTTGGTAACAGCAGTACAGCGAAATGTGAAGGTGATGAGCAATCCTAATTCTCCTAAAGATCATTATAAAATCTATTCATTGCCTTATCAACCCGCTCCAACTTATCCAGGTCTTTCAGCTCCTTATACGCAAAGCCAAAATTCCATTTCGTGTAACATGCAACATGGGCCAATGGTAATTCGGGTTTTTGATTTAACAAATCAACAGCTAACTCATCATCAGGATTTTGATATTAGAGATCTCCATACAAATGAGGAATTCCATTTGTTTGAAGTTGGACATTTAAAAGTTAGTCCTGATGGAACCAAGCTCGCATTGGTAAATGGACATTCGGGACTCATAAGGCATGGGCAGGAAATAGATCCTATTTTGAGTACCGATCCTAATGTGATTGGAACCAATAATGGAGAAGTTTTCCTTTTTGATTTTGATAAAACCACTGGAATAGTAAATCTCAATCATCGTTATGAAATTATAGATGATCCGGTACTTTATGGTTTGGAGTTTTCTCCAAATAGTGAGTTATTATATGCGATGAATTTTCCTGTGAAAAAAGAACGAGAGTGGGATGGTAGAATTTATCAATTACCAGTTTCGGCCAGTGCGGCACCTTTTCCAACTCAAATTACAACTCCAACTCTTACAATAGATCAATATCACCTTTTTCCTCCAGCTCAAACCATTGCAAAAAATCCTATTGGAGCTTTACAATTAGGCCCCGATGGTAATATTTATATAGCAATGAACAAACGGAGCTACCTTCATCGAATTACAAATGTGAATGGGGTAGGGGCTTTTGATGCCGTTTCAAATCCTACGGGTTGCATATACGATCAGCAAGATCGTGTTGTCTTGGCGAATGGTCAATCTCAGTTGGGATTACCAAATTTATTAGTTGATTGCCCTTGTCCGTGTGAATGTGATGATGATTGCGATTGTTCATGCCCAACTTGTAATGAAAAAGCGAAGGAACAAAATGAGGAAATGAATGCCCGGGCCAATGAAAAGAATCATAAAGGTACTGCAGGTCATGATTGTTTGTTCCCTTTTCCTGAGGAATGTGAGCGTAGCTTAATGAACAATGACGAAGAACCGGCACCTTGCTTTTATTTGCATTGGGGAGATAATCAGGATGATACCATTAGTATTCCTGAAACACAATTGTTATACATCAAAGTATGTAATCCATATAATGATGTACAGTTTAATGGTTTAAAGATTACCAAGTTGACTTTGTTTCATTCAGCAAATCCAACTATTCCTGTGGACATAGATAGAATACAGTTGGTACCAGATCGGTTCATTTGTTTGGATTGTTTGAGACCTTGCTCTTGTCAAAGTAGAGAGTTTGCATTAATTACTCATCCAGCGGGTGAGCCCGGTACGTATAGGATTGAGGTGGAGTATTGTTATGAAGAATTAGTGCTGGTTCCAATGGGAGGAAGCGGTAGTGTGAATTTTTCGGTAGACGTAGGTTGATCATTTTTTTGATTGTAAGAAGGCTGCCATTTGGTGGCCTTTCTAGTTAATTCAGGAATTGTTTCTCTAAATTCAGGACTACTTACCGTAATTATCTTCCTTTTCAAAAAAGGCTTTTAAATCAAAGCCTCTTTCCTCAAATTTATCCGAATGAATTCTGAAATTTTTGATTCGATCAATTCTAAAGGCACGATAATCTTCTCTTAAATGGCACCAAGCTATCACCATCCATCTGTTTTGATTGGTAAAAATGGCAATTGGTTCAATCATTCTCACTAAAGCTTCTTTATCTGTCACCTTTTAGTAATGAATCTCTACCAAATTAAAGTTGATGATTGCCATTTGAATTTCGGACAAAATGTTGCTTGAAATGTATTCACTCCATTCTTCATAAGCATGAATTTTACTTTGGAGCAATTCGCTTTTTTCCTGCACAGATGATTTAAATACCGACTTAATTTTTGTGAGAGCATCCTTAAAATCTGCTTTAAAAGACTCGTCACTTGATTGATTAATCAGTAGCTCAGCTGTTATTAAAGCGTTGGCTTCTTTTTCTGTGAATTGAACAGGTTCAACCGTATAGCCATCCATAATGGAGTAGCCTTTTCCCTCAATGGTCAAGATTGGAACACCTGAATCTTCTAATTTTTTAACATCTCTGTAAATGGTTCTCACACTCACGTCAAACTTCTCAGACAATTCTGTCGCCGTTAAAATCCGCTTTGATTTTAAAAGGGTTAAAATGGAGATCAGTCTGGATAGTTGTGACATAGGAAAACAAAGATAGTGAACCCACACAGGATTCACCATCTTTTAGTTTTTGGTTAAATGCGGCATTAGTTCAATGAACTTAGGCCTACTTTATTTCCTTCAGTATCAATAATCAGTGCCATAAATGTATTCCCTACCGGGGTTTTTGGCATCACAATTTTTCCACCAGCTTCCTCAACCCGGCTAAGTGGTCCACTTAAATCATCTCCAGTGTTTAGATAAACCAAGGCCCCACCCTCAGTTTGTATATCTAAGTCTTTTAACTCTTTAATAGCTCCACCAACACCATTGTTTTCTTTGTCAAAGGGAAACATTCCATACCTGGCATCAGGCATAGGTACATCTGTAATCTCAGCTCCTAAAACTTCAGTATAAAAGGCTTTGGCTCTTTCGTAATTGTTCGCTGGAATTTGAAACCAGCTAATTGAATTTGTCATCATTTTTTGCTTGAATTATTAATTATGAGACAAAACTAATTGGGGGTAGTGACAGATTATGTCAGGGGTACTTTATTCTTTTTGATGAATAGTTAGCGTTCTCCTTTTTTAGGGATTAAGCTCTATTACATGTTTTGCAAATACCCTCCACTAACATAGATGAATGACGCTGAACGAAACCTTTTGGCAGTGAAATTTGTGGAATTTGGCTGTCCTCAATACAATAGGTCTGTTCACAGCTTGTACATTTAAAATGCAAATGAGCGTCATGGTGTTCATGATCTGAACAAGAATCACCACATAAGGCATACTTTACCTGATTGGAGGTATCCAATATCTGATGAGTAATACCCTTTTCTTCAAACGATTTTAAAGTTCGATAAATGGTAACCTTATCCAACTTTTCTTTTATTCCGCCTTCAATATCATTATAAGACAAGGCAAATGAATGTTTCTTGAAAACCTGTAATACAAGCCTTCTTGTAGGGGTTACTTTAAGCCCTGCTCTTTTGAGTAATTCATCTATTTCCTTTGACGTTTACATTCAAGAAAGTGTGTTCGCTAAGATAAAAAAAAGTATGATTAGAACATTAAATGCAACTAAATTGCATTTGTTGTTTTGAAAATCTATATTTGCAACTAAGTTGCGTTTAAATAGTGGTTTAATAACTGCTAAGGTTATTGTAAAGATTAAAATAGGATGAATAGAAAATTACCAGTTACTGTACTAAGTGGATTTTTAGGAGCAGGAAAAACAACACTTTTAAATCACATTCTACACAATAAAGAAGGCATGAAGGTGGCAGTCATTGTGAATGATATGAGTGAAGTAAATGTCGATTCTCGTTTGGTAGAGGAAGGAAATACCCTGTCACGTACCGAAGAAAAATTGGTAGAAATGAGTAACGGTTGTATCTGTTGTACTTTACGTGAAGATTTGATAGAAGAAGTAGCACGTTTGGCTCAGGAGGGACGTTTTGACTATTTATTGATTGAAAGTACGGGAATATCAGAGCCTTTGCCAGTAGCACAAACCTTTTGGTTTGATAGTGAGGAGCTAAGTGTGAATTTATCTGATATTAGCCAATTGGATACATTGGTTACGGTTGTTGATGGATTTAATTTTGTCAACGACTTTGGGTCGGCAGATACTTTGTTAAGCCGAGAACTGAATGACGACCCTGAAGATGGCCGAACAGTTGTTAACCTTTTGGTTGATCAAATAGAATTTGCCAATGTTATTCTACTTAACAAAACGGATTTGATTTCTGAGGACGAGGCTGCTCAGTTAGAAAAGTTGATTAACAAACTCAATCCCGGGGCAAGAATTATTCAATCTTCTTTTGGAAAAGTACCTCTTTCTGAAATTCTAAATACAGGTCTGTTTAACTACGAAGAAACTTCCCAATCAGCTGGATGGATACAAGAACTAGAAAGTGTCCACACTCCGGAGACCGAGGAGTATGGTATTTCTTCGTTTGTTTACAGAGCAAAAAGCCCATTTCATCCTGAGCGCTTTTGGAGATATGTGAACGAAAAATGGAATGGCTCAATCATTAGGAGTAAGGGATTATTCTGGTTGGCTTCTCGTCCAAATCAAGCTTTAAGCTGGAGTCAGGCAGGTGGTTCTTTAAGAGCCGAACCAGCGGGCGTTTGGTGGTGTTCATTGTCAACGATTGAAAGAAATCAAAATCCATCTTTTCAAGCTAATGAGGAAGATATTATGTCCCGTTGGGATGAGGAGTTTGGAGATCGAGTTAATGAGCTGGTACTCATAGGACAAAATATGGATGAAGAAGAAATAACGCAAGAGTTAAACGCTTGTTTGTGCAGTAATGAAGAATATGTGGTATTCCAAAATCAAAATATAAGCATGGATCCGTGGCCAGTTTACGAATTTCAAAATGAAGAGGGATGATTAAAGAACTTCAAGAGGTTGCTGTTGATCACTATCAGTATGTATCGAATATCTCCAGTTTAGAGATTGTTCAGGACGAAAATGTGAACATAGCCATTTATGAAAGAGATTTGGATAATGAATTGAACGTATTCCTAAAATGGCTTAGTGAGGAAGGATTCAAGTCACTAAACACAACTTTTAATATTGTTGAGTTTGAGACCTTATTCGACGACCATTTTAAAGAGCATCCAGGAAGAAAATTCCCTGCTTATCAATTGCTAAGAAATGATATCAAACAGCTTGTTAAGCAATTTTCGGAAATAAGTAATGCCTCTAATATGAGAGTGTTCTTTGGGATTGTGAATACAAATATGTGTGGGCGATTTCATGTGGACATGTATGAACTGAGAATGTTATGTACCTATTACGGTCTGGGAACCGAGTGGCTCCCTGAGGACAACGTCAATTTTGCGGCTTTAAATGAAAATGGCGGAAATGAAGAGATCGTGCTAAGAGAAGAACATATTCGGCGATTGAATGCAAAAGATGTAGCCATTTTTAAAGGGGCTTTATCACCAAATTGTAGAGTAGGAGGACTTGTTCACAAAAGCCCGGCGATTCAAAAACTCAAACAAAAAAGAATTCTATTAAGAATAGATAGTAACTCTTTACTTGATTGTATTTAAAGGGATAATTATTAATTAAAACGAAGAAAATGATAACAAAAGAACAGGTAATTGCTGCTCAGAATGAATGGGGGCAAGGTGTTGTGAAAATTGGGTCGCTAAAAGAGAATAGGGCCGAATGCGAAGCATTCTCAAGTGAGTTTTTGGATAAACTATACTCTTTTGAAAATGGGCCGGTTTTGTTTAAGCCTACTAAATGTGCTATTGAGCAGTTTAGACCAACTAAGTTGGCTGCGTTATCTTACTTTATTGCAGGCGAAGATAGAGCATGTCAGGAAGATAAAGGTTTTGCCATTCAACCCTGGACAAAAGTAAGATTTGAGAATTCAAACTTCATCTTGGAGGAAAATAGAGCCATTGCTATGGGGAATTACTATTTTACCGACTTGGAGGGTAATGAAGCAAAAGTTGAGTATACCTTTGGATATAAACTACTAAATGCTGAATTAAAAATTGACTTACATCACTCGTCTTTTCCTTATAATCCTTAAGCAATCATAAGATGAAAAGCCATCTATATTTTGTTTGCCCTACAGATCAACTTGAGACGGTTATTAATGCTTCGTTTAAGCATAAAAATTATTTTTTTACTTCTCTTGGAGATTCTGTTGAGTTTGACATTATAGTCATGGAACAATTAAATGATTTACTGTTGACCAGGAATATTCAGGAAATCTCATTTGTATTATCTGATGATAACCGAATAGTAGTGGATGCATTGAAAAGTAGAGGGTTTGGAGGATTAAAATGGTTGGATGACTTTTACAACCAAATTGTAGGTCATAAAAACAATTCTAAAACACTTTGGCAAACGCAGGATGATCAGGATCTAATTCTTTCCTATTATCTGAAAAATAAAGTTGAGGAATTGAGAACAGGCTTAAACAACTTATTCGTCAATCAACTTGAAATTAATGGTAAAATTTACAAGCATAAGGAGAATGTTTTCAAAGACATTTATTCTGGCTTAGTTTGCCTTGAGCCATTTAACTTAAACTAACTTCCTTTTTAAAGGAATATCAAGCCATTAAAGATAGTTATTTTGGAGCTCAGAAGGTCATGATGTCGAAATTTGAGAATGACATAGACGTCATCCTTCTGAGGTTTTTACGCTGCATTAAATTCGAAGCAGTTAAGTCTTCTTTAGTTATTGTTTAATTATTTTCTCTGATAAGATTGTTGTATCACCAACAACTTGCATGTGATAGATACCTGTAGGGCGACCTTCAAGGTTAATTGAGAATTGTCCCGTCTTTCCAGTTACATCTGCTGTATAGACCACTTCTCCAATATTGTTATAAATCGAGATGGTATTGAACTCATTTTTGTGAAGCTCAATAGTAAATTGCCCATTAGACGGATTTGGAAAAACAGAGAATAACTGTTCTTTTGTTAAGTCTTCAGTTCCAGCTACAATACCACTTCCCGCATAACCTAATCGTCTAATGCTAATGTCATTACCTCCGTATAGGGTAGAGATTTCAAAATCAACTTCTTTAACACCAATATATTCTGTAGAGAGTTCCATAACTTCTGCCGTAAGATCTCCACCATCTGCTTCTGCAAAAACAACATCTTCGGTTCCAAGTACTTCACCGGTTTCGTCTTTAAAAGTCAAGGTAACATCTTGAGTACAATGGTTAAGTTCAAAAGAGAAATATCCATTCCAAAGCCAAACTTCTGAAATCGAGATTGGAGTTTCGAAGGTATGAGTGATTGTTCCTGAAGATTCCCCTAAATCACTGATATATCCTATTTCTGTTCCTAATCCTAAACCTGGTCCAAAATCAAATTCGTCTGAACTACTCGTTGATGCGTCAATGTCAATCCCTAAATTGGTTACTTCGGCACTACTATAGTTGCCTGCTGTAGTTGTAATTGTCTCTGCCGGAACGATAGTTTGTGAATTGGCAATTAAAGCCGTCATACAGATTCCTGTAAGTAGATGTTTAATCATTTTTTGTCTTTTAGTATAAGTGAATTTGATGTTTGATCAATTTTGTTGAAAAACAATGCTTTACGGTGTTGTATCAAATTTGTCGGCCTAAAATTAATCTTATAAAGAGATTAAAAGAGACCGAATACTAAAAAGATCAACCAAATAAAAAGAAAATGATTTTGGGGAGAATGGGTGAAGTCAGCGAATACTTATCCTCATTCCTTTCTGTGCAACAGCTTTATATTAGGTAACATAGAGTACTCAAACTCTTCTTTTAAAAGTGTTTGTTTTAGTAATGAAACTTGCTCTGGGCAAACGAAATTACTTTATAAATACCCCTTTGAGTTCTGAATCAATAGGCGTAATACACTGTTAAAATCTAAATTCTAGATTTTTTTAACACCCACAGCTACCATTCCTTTGTCTCCTCTTTCCAAGGTGAATTGTACCTGGTCTCCCTCAGTAATTGGTTCGAGACATTTATTGATATGAACAAAGTATGAATCCTTTGAGTTTCTGTCTTTGATAAAGCCATAGCCTTTGTCATTATTGAAAAAGGAAACTCGTCCGGTATAAAAGTCGTCTTCTGGAGAATCATCTCGCCTAGGTCCTCCTAGTTCTATATCTTCCGCTTTGATTTCTTTCTTCTTACTTTCATCCGGTGGTGTGTCAACAATCCTACCATTATCATCTACATAAGCAATCATGTCCTCTAAAGAACTTCCTTTGCTTTCTGCTTTTCGTGCTTCTTTCCGCGCTTGTTTTTCTTTCTTTTTTTGCGCTTTTTTCTTCTGTTTTTCTTTTTTGCTAAAACTATCTGCCATTGTTTTGTTTATAGGGTTTACTTGTTTTTAAATTTCAATAACTTCTACATCCAGTTGTTTATCAATTATAACCTGCTGAAATTTGGGTTTATCTTTTTTATTAACAACCAAATAAAATTTTCCTGATAACTTTTTTGCTCGAATGGAGAACATGATCCATTTGGCAATTAATTTACTCAATTCTGCTGTACGATACGACTTTTCAAATTCGTATAAATCCGTTTGATTATTGCGAACAATTTCAATTGTTGGTGAATATGTAAGACCTGTATTTTTGAAACTTAGCTCTTTTGTTGGATTTACATTATCATCTTTAAGTCTGATAGATTTGTAGGTTGTTTTATCCAGAGTTTCAATGAATTTTTCTATATCTTTTTTAGTCATTGGTAGCTTTCATATTAATAATCTTTTGACCTTTATTCTTCTAAATTAAAAGAGTAATATAAAACTCATTTCTCTTTCATTCATCCATCGTCTCTGATGATTGAAAAATGTGGTTTAGGCCCTTCCCAAATTTCGTAACTGTATAGCGTGTCCTTTTATTGCTTGTATTAAATTGGTCTGAACTACGTATTCTATGTTAAATTCTTTTGCTGTCTGTTGAACAATTTTTGAAAGATCTCTATAATGTACATGTGAAATTCTAGGAAATAAATGGTGTTCAATTTGATAGTTCAACCCACCAATGAACCATGACATAATTCTACTATCAGGTGAAAAATTAGCTGTTGTATTAAGTTGATGAATTAGCCAATGATTGTCAATCTTTCCGTGTTCATCTGAAACCGGAAATTCTGAAGAAGGAACGACATGTGCTAACTGAAAGATTGTAGCAACAAATAATCCTACAAAAAAATGCATTGTAAGAAAAGCTAAAATAATCCAAATGGGAGCTATAGGTAAAAAGAGTATTGGTAGTACTAAAGAAAATGAATAATAAATGATTTTCCAACTGATGACTTTGATGATCTCAATGGAAGTTTTCTCCTTTATTAATCCCATTTTCTTGTAACGAACAAAGCTGGAAAAGTCTTTTATTGTAATCCATGAGAGTGTGGTTAACCCATAAACAATCCAGGCGTAGATGTGTTGAAATCTGTGTATTTTGTATCTTTTTGATTGTGGAGAAAGTCTCAAAAGAAATGGAACATTAATGTCATCATCAGCATCAAGAATATTAGTATAAGTATGATGTAAAACAACATGTTGGATATGCCATATTTTTGCATTTGCCCCAACAAAATTCAAAGAAAGAGAAAGATATTTATTTAACTTCTTATTTGCCGAAAAAGCCCCATGACTAGCATCATGCATTACTCCCATACCAATGCCGATCATACCTATACCGCTGATCAGATAGAACAAAAATAATAACCAAATAGAGGATATTAAACCGGTAGAGAGTATAATCAAAGGAGAAAAATAGAGGATTAACACAATGATTGACTTCACAGTCAACCTACTGTTTCCTTCTTTCTTGATTTGATTGATCTCAAAATAGGTTTTTACACGTTTTTTGAGGGTCTCAGAGAATTCATTTCTCTCCGTTTTTCTAAATTTTAAATGTTTGATAAAACTCCTTCTTTCATTTATAATTCCATCAGACTCCAGCCTAATTCGCACAAACTTTAAACATCAATAGGTAATTTGATCGTTTAAGTTGCTAACAGGGTAATTCTGAATAATGATAAGGATGTTTTCGCTTTTTCAAGCGTCTTTGATCAAATGATCAGATATATCTTTAATTCACAGATGAGAATTAACTCGTGCTGATGCAAAGGTAAGTGTTTTTAGCCTTGCCTTTTAAATTTTTAGGAATTTTATAGTTCCCGAATGATCACTTCCTCTGTAATGAATTGTATAAAAGCCCTTTTTCAATTTTGAAACATCAATAGTTGAATTTTTGAAATCATTGATTTGAAAGAGTTGTTTTCCACTTGCATCAAAAATGGATACTGTGGTAATCTCTTTTTCAGAATGGAGAGCAACTTGATTTTGTGCAGGGTTAGGGTAAATATATGCAGAACCACGATCAGAAAGATGAAAATCTGGATTATCAAGAACCTCTCCTAGTTTCCAGGTTCCATTTGCCTGCCAATTGGCATAGACTTCTTCATCAAAACTATATATGTGCGTTATCCCATCTGTATTTTCGATTGAGGCGGCTGAATTTGGAACTAATTCCCACATGGCTGATTCACCATTGAGTTGATAAATACCTCGCGTTGATTCAAAAGAGTTATAGGTAGCCATTTTCCCATTTAAATTCCATATTCCCCAAATTCCCATATAATTGGAACCACCAGAAGCTGGAAGTCCATCTTGACTCACTTCACTCCATGTTGTTCCATTATCCGATGAAACTTCGATTAAACGTTCAGGAATAGGAAGAGCTGTTGAACGATAGTGATAAATCGTTGTTCCATCAACCGCCAAAAAAGAAACATCCCAAACTCCTCCAGTAAATGTCCAATTCAGCCCTCCATCTGTAGAAATAGCATATCCTGCTTGCATATCGGCTATTAAGGCTTCTGGGGTTTCGATTAAATGCTCAATAATATTCCCACTACTGCCACCATAACCTAAGGAGATGGGATTTGTAAATGAGGCTTCGGTGTAGGTTGTGCCTCCATCTGCTGAGTAGAAAATTTTAGGAGCTTGAAAGCTTGCTGCATTTTGGGTCGCGATAAACTTTTTACCATCTAAAATTTCTACTACTGTTGGTATTTGACCACCTAATGGACTTCCCAAAGTAAAGGTTGTTCCCCCATCTCCAGATTTAAAATAAGTACTTGTATTCATCGCATAGATTGTATCTTCTACATAAGACAAGAAATCTACAGACAAAGGAAGCCCTGTACTTGTGGTGTCTTGAAAGTTAGACCAGCTGGCAGTTCCTGGATTATATTGAGAAATTCCTGATTTGGTTCCAGCCAAAATAATTCCACTTGGTTCTACTATCAAATTTGATGGAGTAGAAGGTACTCCATGTTTGGTAATAAGATCTCCTTCGCCATAGTTATCAAATTCACAAACTCCATTGTCTGTTCCCACCAAGAGATTATCTCCGTTAAAAATGGCCATGGTTCTAATTTGAGAAATAGATTGAATCAAAGTCCATGTTTCTCCTTGATCAGTAGATTTCCATACTCCTTCAAGATTTACGGTGAGTAAATGAGAATCATTGACCTTAATGAAACGCTTCCCATAATCAGACCAGGTCGTTGAAGGTAAATTACTCGCTTGCCATGTTGTTCCATAATCATCCGTGAAAAGGACTGGAAAGCCGGTTAAATTTGTTCCCACCAAGATTCGATTACCTACTTTGAGAAAATCTTGAGCAACACTGCTTAGTATTATTCCTCCGCCAATATCTGTCTCAGGCTCTGTTATAATATCAGTCCAACTAAGACCGTTGTCATGGGAATAAGAAGTGGTACCAGAAGTCACACCACCTCTGTTGATCCAGATTGTGTCTCCACCTAAATGACGGACACCATGAGTCGTAACAAAGCCTGAACCACCGGTTGAAATCCAATCATTTGTACCAAAATCAAATGTATAAGGTTGAAAAAGGGTTCCGCCAATGATTATACTTCCTGGCCCCGAAGTACTGGCTGTAGGAATGGCAATAGAGGTGATTACTCCCGTTCCTCCTGTAAAACTATCGCCAAAATCATCTGATTGGTAAATTCGAGCACCGTCATTCGTTCCAACAATGAGTTTATCACTTTCATATTCAATGGTTCTTGGATCCACATCGGCTGGAATTCCATTGGTTAAATGTTCCCAGGTATCCCCGCCATTGATGGTTCTGTATAAACCTTCATTGTATCCCATTAAAGCAGAATCTCCCGAAGCCCAAATTGACCAACATTGCCCGGAGGTGTTTAACGGGCCGCCTGTGAAAAGCATTTGTCCTTGAACTGAATGAACCAAAAATAGTGTTGTGATTAGTGTATAAAACGTTCTCATAGTGTTTACAATGAATTTTTGTCAAAAATCAAAAAGATGGAGTAGATGCTCAATAGGTCATTTGCCCCATTTATTTTCCATTGTAAACAAACGCAGCCCAATACATTGGATGACTAAGGTCCATTGTTTCAGTGTTGTATTGTCCTTTGATAAAATTCCGTTTTACCTGTAATAAGGCAGCGGCATAATCTCCTCCGTTGGATTTGGCCAGGGTATAAAGCTCTTTGACTAAAATGCTGGTAGCATAATCATTTACTGGCCATAGTGAAACTATCGTCGCATTTGCCCCAGCTTTAAAAAGTGCTTGATTAAGGCCACTAACCCCTTCCCCTCCATATAGTTTTCCTAATCCCGTCTGACACGCTGATAACATGACCATATCTGCCTCAAGATTTAATGCGGCAATTTCATTGGCTATGAGGCGTCCGTCTTCACCATCGGAACTTGTTTTGGGGATACACATGGCGATTCCAGATGCTGTTGGTAAATCATTGATAGCCCAACCATGTGTGGCAAAATGAATGGTTTTATAGTTTTTAAGCTCGCCATTAGCGGACATGCTTTTTACTTTGGATTCGGTCATCTTATCTCCTGTGATGATCATGGCATCAGTTTGAATCAAACCTATGTCTTTAACTTCTCTCAATGTCCCTTCTAAATAGTTCATTTTGCCATAGCCCATAGCGTAGAAAAGATCTGTTAGGGATTTACCTTGAGAGGTTAAATCATAAGCTTTGAGCTGCCATTCTCTTAATTCGGAAAGTGAACTTACCCGTTGTACATTGGCTTCAGCTTCTTCATAGATAGCTCCTCCAAAAGCCAGTACACTTTTTTTGTTTGTATCATAGTTTCGGTTTTTTATCAATTGAAGAATACCGGCCGAACTGACTACATTAAATTGTCTGGTTTCACCTAAAAAAGTTCCATTACCGTCTTTAAATGACTCAAATGGAATGAAGTGCAATGCTCCATCCAAAGAGAGGTAATATTTTTTCTTTTGGCCAACAGCTTGTTCAAACGGCCACACAAAAGTTCCATAAAACTCTTGCTGCATTATTTTTCCAACATTGTCAATTCCTTCCTGAGAAAAATTAGGAAGAAATTCAGCCAATTCTTGGGTAAGATATGCTCGGTAAAATTCAACCGCCAATGTAAAATCACCTTCGTTTAAAACCTTACCTTCATTTTTATTTTCCTTGGCGGGTTTTATAAAATTGGGTTGAGCGTAATTGGCTTCAGATAACTTTTTATCCAATGCATAAAAAGCATCGGCAAAATTGTTTTTCAAAGGGTTGACTAAGTACGTTAATGAACGTGCATCGCAGAGAATTTGATCTTTAGTAATAATGGTGATCAAAAAATTAGAAGGGTCAAGAATTTTGTAGGATACAAAAGCCTCGTCTCCAGTAAGCATGTTTTGAATTTCTTTTGCAGAAACCGGGTTGGCATTTAGTTCAGAAGATAATGCCTGTACTTTAGAGTTTTCGACAATGTCAAAGGCTTTGTCAGCTAAGTTTTGTTTGTTGTAGATACTTGCTAATCCTGAATAAATGGGTTCATATCGGCTTCGTTTTGTTAGTTTTTCTCTATCAGACTTTCCTTCTAACGCTTTATCAGCCTTTTCGATAGCTTGCAGGTAGAACTTTTCTGCTTGTTCGAGATTTCCTTGGTCTTCGAGCATTGATCCTATATTGAACAATGCAATTTCATCCATTTTTGTTACATCATCATTTACACCTGCATATTCTAAACCTTTTTGGGTATTGCCATTGTCAAAGTAAATGATTGAGATTAAGGATTTCAAAGTCGCTACTCTGCTCATTTCATTTTTTTCGGCAATTCTTAAAGCTTCCAAAGCATAGCTTTCAGATTTTTTGAAATCCGAATCTTTGTAGAGTAGTGCTAGCATTTCTAATGTCCTTGCATTGAATCCAGGATTTTTGAATTCGGTATTAAGTTGTTCTAATTGCTGTGCGACATTAGCAAATTCAACATTTCTATCTAATTCATAGAGTACCCGAGCTTTAAATTGATAGAGTTCTAAAAGTTTATACCTGAATAAACCTTCATTTGTCAATTCATAAATGAGTTTGCCCAAGAGAATGTCTGCTTTCTCATAATCGGCTTGTTGAAAGTAGTATTCAGCCATTTGGTGTCCAACATTAACCCTATGATACAAATTACTGAAGTCCCCTTTTTCATATTCTTTTACATATTCTTGAGCAATTTTATTTTGGATCCAGTTTCCTCCTTTTTTCCCATCAATGTGATTGTAATAATCTTGTAGTAAAAACTGATATACTGCAGCCTCTGCTCCTCGATTTTTTAGTTTTATTCGGATGTTGGTGAAATTGGTCCAGATTCCTTCCCATGAATCAGAGCCAACGGTAGCATATGAATTACTTAAAGCTTTGTATAAGCCATCGTTTGTGTTTATGGTTGAAAAGTGATTGTTAAAACTATTTTTGGCAATGATCAAAGGTTTAGAATAAGGTGAACTTTCTCCATTGTTTGAAATGAGTTGATCAAATTGAGCACGAATGCTTTCCGCCAATCCCTGATCAGAAATGGAGGCCATTTTGACTCCAAACTCAGCTGCACGATCTGAGTATTGAAAGGAGGCCATACAATTCAGATAATTGAGCATGTACCGATTATTCATCGGGTCTATCTGATGTGCTTGTTCAAATCCAGGAAGGGATTTTTCATATTCTTTCAAAAAGAATCGAGCTTCAGATTCAAAATAATAAGCGTCAGCTACTCCCGGATAACGTTTTGAAAATTCATGCCAATATGCTTTAGCTTCTACCCATTTTGAATTGTCAGTATAGTTTTTGGCGCTTTTATAAATAGGGTGTGAACGATGATCTAAAGGAAAAGGAACGGGATCTTTTATTAGTGCAGGATCATCAAAATTGCCCGAAAACACGACATTTTCGTTTGAAGTGACATTAGTATTTTCCTCGACCAAATCTGTACTCATCTTATATTCTTTCTGAAGTTCTTCTGAAAGTAGATTGGAAATTTGTTCGGTCGGAGGATTCAATTGAATTGAGTCTAATCGTTTACCTTCCAGATTATACTGGTAAACGATTGATTTTCCACCTTCTCTTTTTGGAAAATTAGCCGAGGTGTAAATAGAGTTTTTGGATAAGAAAAACTGGCCTAGATTTTCTCTGATATTGGTTTTAAACTGTGTTAAATAAGAGCTTTTATTCCCATCGTAAACCCACATTCTTCCTCCAGTACACCCACCGTAAAATCCATTTCCAAAGTCTATTTCGGTAAAACCAAATCCTTTTATCTTTTCCCCTGTTTTTCCATTCATTGCATAGACCATACTGCCTTTGTTGTACTCATAAAACATACTTCTTACCATCATACTTGACCCCATGCGTTTAGGGACTTTGAAATAGTCTTTCAAAGGAACCACATCAGCGGTTTTTGATCGGTAGACATAATACTTTTCGTCGCTTCTATCTCGATAAATGCACTTTTCACTGTATGGATTATCTCCGGAACAGTCTTTAGAATAATTGGAAAATCTTGTAGCTAAAACTTTTTTTGACACCAAATCCGGTAAAGAATAAACCGTCAAATTATAACTGGCGAACCCATCTGAATTGGCTTCACCAAAAACTGCTTCCATTGTTTCTTCATTAAACAATAAAAGAACGGCATGCTTTGAATTTGTAGAAAGTAATTCTTTGTTTTCAGTGTCAAAAACTCGAGTAACGCTTTGTTGGTTTGTTTCATCTTTAATGATAAGATATCTGCCACTTTCAGAACATTTTATAAAAGATGAGACCGTATTGGGAAAGGAATAGTGATCTACAATTTTGTGATTTTCCCAATTCCATTTAAAAATGTGTTTCTCCGTTCCATCTGACATGACAGAGTAAAAGAAATCATCATTTGCCGGAAAGCAGACGTAATGATTCTGGCTATTTAAAGCTGGAAATATTCCAGAGATTCCTTTAATTGAAATCCCCAAAAAGAGTAATAGAATGGATAGTCGCATGGATGTGAACTTTTTGTTTGTTCAAAGATCACTTATCCATGGGTGAGCTTCAATAGGGCAAATGTCCTAAAAGAGGGGTAATTCCATTCTTATTCATTACACTAAACCAATTTGTGTAAATAGGCTTTTTGTACCGCTTCTACCTTATTGGATACCCCTAGTTTTTTGTAGATATTTTCAAAATGTCTTCTGACCGTATTGGGAGAGATGATGAGGTTGGAGGCAATTTGTCTATAATTAAGTCCTTTGGTTAGTTGTTGAAGTACTTGTAGTTCTCGTTCTGATAAGTCAAAATCAGCTTTTGCTTCTGACACAGAATCTGGATTTTGAATTATTTTCATTGCCTTGAGGGCAATGTTTGGAGATAAAGCGCCTCCTCCTTCTAATGTTTGTGTTATACCATCGTAAATTTCTTGAGGAGAGCTTTCTTTTACGAGGTATCCTTTGGCGCCAGCCTGAATAGCGTCATAGATGGTTTGATCTTCATCCAAAACGGTGAGCATAATAACTTTAATGTGAGGGTATTTTTGCGTAATCATTTTGGTGGCTAAAATACCATCCATTTCGGGCATCTGAATATCCATCAAGATGATGTCAATATTGTTGTCGACCTCTAACTTTCCAAGCAAATCTTGTCCATTAAGAGCATGAATCTTTACCTTGAATTCATCAAACAAACCAAGCTTATTAATAATAGAATTGGCTAAAAAACTATTGTCTTCTGCTAATGCAATTTTTATCATATTCGAATCTCCAATTCTTTCTCGTTTCATTCAATAGTGCATTTGCCCTATCTTACCCGTAATTCAAGTTTTATTTCGGTACCAATATCCAGTTTTGAGTCAATTGTAATGGGAACGTCAATTTCTTTTGCTCTGGTTTTTATTCCATGCAACCCACTGCCTCTATTCTTCATTTCTTCTATATTGAATCCAACCCCATCATCAATTATTGAAATAAAAATAACACTATCAACTTCCCTGAAACCAATTTTAATCTCTTTGGAAGAACCATACTTTAAAGCGTTATTGATCGATTCTTGAGTAATTCTAAATAGATTAATTGTTTCCGTTACGCTCAATTCAAAATCACTCGAACTATTGTCTAAAAATCTAATTTCAGGAATTGAAATGGAATTGGTTTGGGTTACATAATGCTCTATTCGCTGCTTGAGTTCTGAGAAGAAGATTGTTTTATCTCCAACCGCCCAAATGGTTTCCCTAAGCTGGTTCATGGTTTCTTTAGCAAAAGCATTAATGATGGCTATTTCATTTGCTCCGTTTTCTTTGAATAATTGTATGTCAAGAGAGGAGATAATATGGGATAACCTGGCTCCTATATTATCGTGCAATTCTCGCGATATTCGCAATCTTTCCTGAGCAATTTTTTTCTCTTCAATTTCGAGCTTGAGTCTTTTTTTGGTTCTGAAGTATTTCCACAAAAAATAAAAACCTATCAGCAGCGCCAAAACAACTAATATTAACACAATATGAAACCAGGTTTTTAACCATATTGGAGTTGACCGATTAAAATAGAAACATTCAATCCGTTCTTCCAGTGTATATTTTTGGCGAATGCGGAATTGGATTTTGCTTGTACCATAATCAAGCTTAAGTAAAAGTGGTGTTCCATTTTCCATCGGAAACCATTCCTGACCATCATGGTAATCTAAATCAAACCAGTTTTGGTCAGATGTAATGATGGCACGAGGCAGTATGTTTATAATGGATTGATCGTAGGCTAGTGGTGTCTCAGAAGAAGCTGGTAAGTAATCTCCATTGTACGTTATGTGAAATTGAGGGAGCGCTAATGAATTTTCGTTAGAAGTAGCAGAATAAGCAAAAACTCCTTGTACACCAGCAAAGTAAAAGACTGAATCATGTTGATTATACAGTCCTCCTTGTGCATATTCCAGTAAAGGAAATCCATTATCTGGTTTAAATGAGATAAACTGACCATTTTTGAATTGCATTGCGCCAGATAATCCGGTAAACCATAAATCATTTTGAAAGACCTCTGTCACTAACAATTGATGTTCGGGTGAATTTATTGGAATTAGTGAGTCTTCTTTAAACTGGTAAATTCCATCATCCATAGTTGTACACCACCAGGTTTTATCATAGAATGCCAAATCTGAAAATACTCTGGCCGAAGAAGTCGAATACCGATTGATGAGATTAAAGTCTTGATCATAGCGGCATAGTCCATTTGTATTTGCAGCTAAGAATAAAGAATCATTTTTTTGTAAATCCATGATATAGGATCCATGTTCTTCTTCTGAATAAAGTTTCGAGAACAAAAGATTTCCAACATAATCAATTCTGTGAATACCTGCTTTGGTACAAAATATCAATGAGTTTTCTTCCTGTATAATTTGAATGATGGCGTTATCCAAACTATTATTTTCATTAAAGTAAACTTGCTTCAACTTTTCGCCTTTATATAAGTAAAGCCCCTCTTTTGCAGTTCCAATAAAGATTCCTTCAGGAGTTTGTTTGGCTCTAAAACATAATAATCCTTCTGTTGCTTTTTCAAGTTCGGTTGGTTCATCCATTCTATTCTGAAAAGCAATTAGCCCATTGGTAGTACAACAATAAACTTGTCCATCCAATTCTGCAAAGGTCCAGCATGCATTGTATGCGCCTTGATCTAAATGAAGCGGGTAGTATTCATTTAAAATCATATTGCGATGGAACATGAACAAACCATTTTCAGCTGTTCCTACCCAAAAATTACGGTTGTGATCGATCAACAATTGCTCTACTCGGTGACCAGAAAGGTGAACTACTTTATTGATTTGGTTTGAGTTGGTCAGCTGCAATTCAATTAGACCTTCGTGACTGGCAGCAAAAACAGTTTTTTCATCGTATTTAAGTAGGTGATTCACAAATGAATCTGTAAAGGCGCTGGAATCATCTCCAATTAGAAAATTTCTGTTCGGGCGATGATCAATAAATACCTCGTATGTACCTAAACGAGCTGTCTCTTTGTGAGATAATTTGACATCACGATCCTTTTTTTGATTCAGGTCATAATCAAGAAAAATGGTGTCTTTAAGGTCATTTGAAATCGTTAAAATGCCGTCTTCCAGGAAATTGCATTGGCGATAGTCAGAGGATGAAAAGTTGTACTGATCGGTCCTTAATGTCCAACAGTTTATTTTGACAATAGAGTTTAATTGTACACTGTAAACACAAGAGTCTTTTGCAGACATATGAGAAACTGTGGACGAGATGGAATCTATTTTATGAAGGTTGTTGCCGTCCCAAAAACGGATGCCAGTTTGTGTACCTATCCAAATTTGTCCTAAAGCATCTTCGGCCAAAGCTGTGATTGTTGCATTATCAAGTTCCTGAAAAGGTTTTAAGTGAACACTTGGTTTCAATTGTCTTTGGCCGATAACCAAAAAAGATAATGCAAAGAATAAAGTTGTAAAACAGAACTTTAACACTGAGCAAACATACTAAAAAAGAATTTCTTTCTTTCGTACTTCATAGGCTAAGATCAAGTTTTAATGCAGCGAACGATGTACATGAATATACCAGAGACGGCTGAAGGTAAGAGACTACAATCTTTATTCTTGAAAGCAAGGCTACAACAAAAAAATAAACAAGCTAACCACCCAATAAAAACCAACATTGGCACAGCTGTTGTGAATCGTTGTTTATTCTTATCTTTAACAGGATACAAGACAGGATGAAATTCAGCTTTTTAAAAAGACGTAAATTTTGGAAAAGGTTTATCATTTGGGTGATAGGCTTACCTATAGTTCTATTTTTTACGGTCGTGATGATTGCTTACTGGAAACAAGATGAGATTGTTCAGGAGCTGATCGCCAATTTAAATGAAGACTTTGTTGGAGAAATTGAAATAGAAGATTCGCACATTAGTCTTTTCGAGAATTTTCCCTATATCTCAATAGATCTTGAAAACGTGAAAGTTTATGAGGATAAGGAAGACCATAAAGATCCGATTGTAGAGATGGAAGATGTCTATGCCGGTTTTGATTTATGGACAATTCTGTCAGGCTCTTACGATATCAAATTACTCGAACTCAAAAACGGATATATTCACGTTATTCAGCATGAGGATGGTGAATTAAATATTACCCATGCCTTGTCATCAACTAAACCTGTTGAAGAGGTTGAAGAAGATTTTCATATTCATTTAAAATCCATTGAGTTAATTGATGTTGATATCTATAAGCTCAATGAGTCAAATAATTTAATTGTAGAGTCATTTGTTGAGCATGCTGAACTGTCCTTTAAATCAAATGATGAACATGTTTTGGCAAGTGTTGGTGCTCAAATGGAATTGAATGTCATTAAAGATGGTGATACGACATTCTTCAAACATAAACACCTCAATATTGACAGTGAAGTTGAATATTTAAAGGAAAGCGAATTATTGTTGATCAATCCATCTGAATTAGAGTTAGAAAATGCAACGTTTAACGGAGAAGGCTCTATTGATTTTGCCGATGACTTTAATGTGGATGTATCACTATATGCCCAAAAAGAAAATTTTGAGCTTTTCATGGCATTGGCACCAGAAGAAATCTATCCGGTACTTGATCAATACGATAATGCAGGAGATATTGTCTTTGATGTTAAGGTTAAAGGTAAAGCAGTAAATGGAAGTACACCTCATGTTGATGCTACCTTTAGTTGTAGAGGAGCGCATATCGAAAATAGCTTAACGCACAAAAGACTCGATGAACTCAATTTTTCAGGAAGTTTTACCAATAACGGAATGAGCGGTTTGGAGCATATGGAGTTTACATTAAACGACTTTTCTGCGAAGCCTGAGGCTGGGACATTTTCTTCAACTCTTTATGTCAAAAACTTCAGCTCGCCAGACATTGACATGACATTGGATTCGGATTTTAACCTCGAGTTTTTGGCCTCTTTTATCAATATGACCAGCTTTGAGGACATGAGTGGAGATGTACAATTTCACATGAAATTTCATGACATTATTGACCTTACCCGACCTGAGAAATCAATCGAAAAATTAAATGAGGCCTACTATTCTGAAATCCTGATTGATAATCTCAGTTTCAAGACATCAGCATATCATCTGCCATTGGATGATTTGGATATGAAAATTACCGTAGAGGGGCATGAAGCCCAAATTGATTATTTCAGAGCAAAAGTTGGAAATTCAGACATTAAAATGAATGGGCATATCACGGATCTACCAGCTATTTTACATCATACGGATGATGAGGTTACGGCAGATTTAACCGTTGAGTCCAATTTGCTTGATATAAAAGAACTAAGCCGAATTGGAGGAGAGGATTCGTTGGCATTTGACGAAAAAATTGATGATTTTAGTATGAAGCTGAAATTTGTGACCACAGCTCGTAATTTCACGGAATCACCTCACCTGCCTAGAGGTGAATTCTTTATTGAAGATCTATATGCCACTTTAGAGCATTATCCGCATACCTTACACGATTTTCACGGTGATTTATTTATAGAAGATTCCAATTTTAGAATTATTGATTTTTCGGGAATGATTGATGAATCAGATTTCCATTTTTCAGGTAAGCTATTAGACTATGAACGTTGGTTAGAAGAACATCCAAAAGGAGATACCCGTATTGAATTTGATTTAACTTCAGATAAATTACAGCTAGAAGACCTTTTCTCTTATGGAGGAGAGAATTATGTGCCAGAAGATTATCGTCATGAAGTATTGAACGAATTAAAATTACATGGTGCGGTAGATCTTCACTTTAATGATGGTTTGCGCTCATCTGATTTGAGACTAACCCAGTTGGATGCAAAAATGAAGGTGCATCCAATGAAGTTTGAAAACTTTAAAGGAAGGGTGCACATTGAAGATGAACATTTAGTAGTTGAGGAATTGGATGGACAAATAGGTAAATCCAAATTTAACCTTGACATGAATTACTATTTCGGAGAAGATGAAGCCATCCGAAAAAGAGATAATCATTTTGGGTTAAAGGCTTCGCATTTGGATGTAGATGAGTTATTTAATTACAATGATCCACCAGGTAAATTGGCCGAGAATCCGTCTGAGCATGAAGATGTGTTCAATATTTATGAGCTTCCGTTTTCAACCATGACAATTGATTTGGACATTGATCACTTAAATTATCACCGGTATTTATTGGACGATTTACATGCCCGTTTGAGAACAACACCAGATCATTATATATACATTGATACCATGCGTTTAAGGGCAGCTGGTGGAAAGATTGAATTAGCTGGATATTTTAATGGTTCAGATAAAGATAAAATCTATTTCAGCCCGAATTTGAAATTAAAAGGAGTTGATTTGGATAAGCTTTTATTCAAGTTCGAAAACTTTGGACAAGATCATTTGGTATCTGAAAATATACATGGAGAAATAACTACTACCATTACCGGTAAAATTCACATGCACGCAGATATGGTTCCTATTTTGGATGATTCAGAGGTACATATGGATGTGATGATCCTGGATGGTAGCCTTGTGAATTATGCACCAATTGTTGACCTCAAGGAATATTTTGTAGATAAAAATGTAAATAAGGTCCGTTTCGATACACTCCAAAATCATATTGACTTCAATGATGGTACCATCAATATTCCAAATATGACCATTAATTCTTCGTTGGGGTATATGGTTGTTTCCGGGACGCAGGATGTTGATTATAATATGGAATATTATATTCGAGTTCCATTAAAACTGATTGCCAGTACTGGCTTTAAGAAACTGTTCGGAAAAGGTAGAGAAGAGGTTGATCCAGAGCAAGAGGATGATATTGAATATGCTGATAGCAATAAAAAACAACGCTTTGTCAATGTCAAAATTGTGGGTGATGCCGAAGACTACTCTGTTTCTTTAGGGAAGGATAAACGTAATGGTAAGCAGGGTTGATGGATTATGGTTTACTTCTTAAACGCCCTGATTCAGTTTAACATATTGTTTTGCCGTTCTACCGTTTAATAGTATATTCTTTTCAAACGTCATTCCTATCTTTTCAATAATCTTGATTGATCCTATATTCTCTTGATAGACAATGCAGACGATTCGAGGAAAATTGAATTTTTCAATTCCCAATTCTAGGACAGCTTTTGCTGCTTCTGTTCCGTATCCATTGCCCCAGAACTTTTTGGCATATCTCCACCCAAAGTCAAGTTCGTTATTATAATGAGCAAATCCGCAAAAGCCAATCAATTCCTTGGAGTGTTTTAATTGAACTGCAAACCTTGCCCATCCGTTTTCTGCTATGTTATCCATGCACTTTTGAACATAGCTCTCAGCATCTTTATAAGTTTGGGGTGCTCCATGGCCAATAAATTGCATGACATCAGGATCGGAAACAATGGTAGCGTAGTTAGCAATATCATCGACATTCCAATGCCTTATAATTAGCCTTTCAGTTTCCGAAACTATCATTTGTATTAAATGTAAGAACAATTTTTTGCTTGTCCAATCGTGTTTTCAATTGATTAGGCTCTACGATTTCTCTCGATTAAACACCTTCATTCTTAGCTTAAAACTTAAAGGGGTATAGGCACTATTCTTTGAACTCCGAATCCGATAACTATCGGATTCGAAAGAACAAAGTTTACTTCAAAAGGATCATTTCATTATTCTATAGGTGCTACTTTAGTAATGTAACTTAATCCTTCAGCATCCAATTTTGAGCTATATTCTTCTGCTTTTTCAATTGTCTCGAATGTTGCAATCAAAACATCTCCTGAACCAATGAACTGTTCTAAATCAATAAGATCAATTTCATAGGCTTTTCCAACTTTATTTATGATTGTTGCTTCTTTATCACGGTCTTCCTTTTTTGAATAACCATTATAGTAATATACCCCAAATCCATTCCCCGTGGAGTTATCTATTTTGAATCGATTAGTCACTACCAGTTTTTCGTTGAACACACTTACTGTGTAATCAGCATTTAGCATATAGGTTTTATTTTTATCAAAAGTGATGTCCTTAGAGTAAACGAACTCATTATCTGATTTTGCATTAAACGGAATGATTTGCTCTGTTTCACAGTCGTAAACAAAACCTTCCTTTGTGGATGATACCATTATTTTTTTTCCTTCTTGTATACTATTTGTTGCATAGGCAAAAGTCGCATCAGAACAGGAAATTGGCATGACCATTCCTGCATTATCTACTTTCAGGAGCATGTCCCAGCATGACAAGAAATAGTGCTCTTTGAATTTTGAAATGGATAATCCAAAAGAATTTGAAGTTATGTATGGGATCTCAACCTTTAATTTAGAAGATTTACTTTCTATATCGACCACCTCAAAACCAGAACCTTTTTTATCGTCCTGTTGTTCTACATATGCTTTGTTATATATGTTGTAGCTATCTTCTTGCTCAACCCTTTTTACAATCAATTTCTTCTCCGATTTAATTTCCTGTGATCTTCCTAAGATGATAAGTTCTTTAAATTCTGCATCGAAACCAGCATTTAATGGATCGAATTCTGGAGTGTGTTTTAATACGACCGAACCGTCTTCAGTTGAATACACAGTGACTGATTTTGTAAAGATCCAATCACAATCTATAAAATAAGGAGAGTCTTCGTATAATAAGGCCGACCCTGCTTTGACGAACATTTTTTCTTCACCGGTTTCAGGATGAAGAAACATGACTTTGCTACCATCAAAAACTAATAAGTGTTCGCCATTTTCGCTAAACTGCATATCTATTGCTTTTGATTCCAATGAAATTCTGCGTAATTCAGTACCCGAATTTTTATCTATTACGAAGATGGTTTTGAATTCACCTCCAATAAATAATTCATCTGAATCTGGTCTTACACAAATCGTACTTAAATCATTTTTAAAAGAAAAGGATAAAGCAGAAGTCAACATTAAAATTAGAAGTGTTAATCGATTTTTCATTTTTTATGGTTTTAAATTGTTCTGTCGCTAAATCTCCTGTTTTGCTGGCGTCTTGGCGTCGTTCAAAAGGATGATTTTTGATCAATCTCCACTTTTATGAGCATATTTGTTAGATTCATTACTATGTTTAAGAAGATTATTTTTGTTGTCCTTTTTCCAACATGCTTGTTTGCTCAAAATCAGGAAATGTTAGATTGTAAAAATGCTGTAGATACTCTTTTTTTTACGGATAAGCCTGCAGCATTAATGATTAGTAATCAGGGGTTAGAATTATCCCTGGCAGAAAAGGATACTTTTCATATCACTTACTTTCTCGATCAATCGGGAGAACTTAACCGATTTGCAGGAAACTTCGATCTGGCCATTCAACAACTTACTTATTGTTTGGATTTTAAAGATGGTTGGGAGGATCTAAAGGATCTGTCTCTGACTTACAATAACCTCGGGAAAACATATGCTCAAAAAGGCGATTATGAAAGCGCGATATTTAATTTTTTAGAAGCATTGAAATTGATGGAAGCTGATGATAATTTGATTGGACAGGCTTTTTACTTGAATAATATAGGCTCAGTTTATGACATGCAACATAACTATTTCAAAGCCTTAGATTATTATGAGCAGTCACTTAATATCAAAGAAAATCTAAAGGACACTTTAGGGATTGCAGCTGCTTGCGTAAATGTGGGAATCACGCTTCACAATCTAGAGAAGTTCGAGCAATCCATCGCCTACAACAAAAAAGCACTTGAAATTTATTCAAAAAGAGATAATCGAACAAAAACAGCTCGCTCATTAGCTAATATCGGTAATTCGTATCTCTCCCTGAATGAGTATTCAAATGCTCGTGTTTATTTGACAAGAGCTATTAATTTGGAAGATTACATAGAGGAAGAGGCACTTGTTATTTCATTAAATGGCAACTTAGCCAATCTTCATCTGGCTCTTGAGAATTTGGATTCAGCTAATTATTACAACATGAGGAGTTATGAACGGGCAGAGAAGTCACATTCATTAATAGGATTAGCTAACGCATCAGAAGTTCAATCGAGAATATTTGAACTCAAGGGAGATATGGTACAGGCATTAGAACAGGAAAGACTATATAACCATTATCAGGACAGTTTAATTAATGAGATGAATATTTATGCTGTGGCCGAGATGGAATCTAAATATGAATTGACTCAGAAAGAGAAAAAGATTCAGGAGAAGAACTTTGAACTGCAAAAACAAAAATTACAGCAAGACAGAGATAGTGTCTTAAAAAAATTATACCTGTCAATATCAGCAACTTTAATTGCTTTGTTCATTCTCATTATTGCAAAGTACCGGCAGAACAAAAAGGTCAATGAATTATTAGCAATACAAAACAATCTGGTAAGTGAGAAGAATAAAAATTTAGAGCGAATTAAGGAAGATTTGAAAGTTGAACTTCAAGACAAAACAGAGGTGCTGGATAAGGTTTTTACGGTCAATAAATCCCTCGAACTTCCATTGGAATTGTTGAACCTAAGTAAGCGGGAAATGGAAGTCCTTGTATGTCTTGCTCTTGGTAAGACGGATCAAGAGATAGCAGACTATCTTTATATTTCTAAATCTACCGCAAAAACACATTTGCGAAGAATTTATTCTAAACTTATGGTAAAGGGTAGGTCTCAAGCTGTGGCTGTTGCACACAAGTATAAAATCCTAGGGCATCAGAATGATGGAGAAAGTTGAAGAAGTGTTTCCGTTTTGCTTTGTTTACAGAGTCGTAAAAGTTAAATAGGATTATTTCATGATCCTATATCGGACAGCCTGCAGTGGATAAAAGCCTTTGGTCGCTGTGCTTTTCAAACAGTCCGTTTATTTTCATCTCATTCGTTACGGCTTTTTCCATTCCAATCCTTCATTCGAATAAATTCGATTCAGTCTTGAAACGAAAAAAGCCTACAGCAGTGCTGTAAGCTTTTTCTCTTCGTGACCTCGGCAGGATTCAAACCTGCAACCGCCTGAGCCGTAATCAGGTATTCTATTCAGTTGAACTACGAGGCCAGTATTTTTATCAAAATGCCAAATAGCTATTTGACAACATCTTTTTTTCCTGTCTGGCATTCTATTCTCCCGATAACTATCGGGATGAACTACGAGGCCAGTACCATGAAATAAGTTGTTAACTCATTTCCGGCTGCAAATTTAAAATAACCAATTGGAATATGACCAATTAATTGCGGAAATTATTTTGCTTTGCCAAAAATATCGGCTTTAATCTCATCCGTAGAAAGGAAATAAAATGCTGTTTTTCAGTTTGTTTTTTGCCAAAAATGAAGGCTTTGATTAAAATCAAACGATATATTCTATTAGTTCGTCGAGAAAAGGAACTCCCTCAATTCTGTTCAATCAAATTTTCCTACTTTTAAAAAAAATTCTGTGATGAGAGTTGTGAAAATTGAAAAGGATATTGATTATAAACCAATTAGTTGTGCTTTTCATGATCATTTAGAGCATTATTCAACCTTAAGGGAACAAGTAACCATCGTCTTTACTGACAAAGGATCTCAACGTACCTTAGAAGGAATCAGAATTCTGGATATTATTGGTGGAAGGGATGGAGAATTCATCCAATTTGTTCACTCTGGAATGGAAATGCTGGTTCGTTTAGATTCTATTGTAGCTGTGAATGACAAAGCATTAGCAGATTTTAATCAGTGCTAAAAACGCCACTAAATCCATTTTTTTCTTCGGTTTGTACATAAAAGTTGATTTTAAATCCTTCTTTTTAGAATCTTTGCTTTAATGGATAAAACCACCCAAATAGGAGTAGAGAACCAACTTTGGCCCAAAGTTTTTCTGGTATTGGCCCATTTATTGAGTTGGGTGGTATTACTTACATCTCCCTTTTGTCAACCACTTTGGAATGAAAGAGCTCCGGATAAGGTAAAAGTAACCATCCTTATTTTTACAGCTGTACTCTTATTGGTATCCTATCTTAACTACTTTGTTTTTATTCCAAAATGGCTTCTAAAAAAGAAGTTTTTGCTCTATTTCCTCTTCTTATTGGGGTCAGCAGTAGTACTTTATTTTGTTCATCATTTTTTTAATACCGGCCCTCAAAAAGGAGCTCCCCCAGGTTTTCTTAAAGGCCCTCCACCTCCTGGAGTAATGAGATTTGATCGAACCCCTAACTTTCCAATCATTGCTGTAAGTTGGATTATTCTAATTACCACATTGGTGAGAATTTTCAAAAACTGGGTTCAACAGGATAGAATTCGACAACAATTAAGTCAGGAACAATTAAAAACAGAACTCAATTTTTTGAAGAATCAAATTAGTCCGCACTTCTTTTTTAATTCTCTAAATACCATTTATTCATTAACCGAAACAGATGGTAAAAAGGCAAGAGAAGTAACGCATAAACTTTCCAAACTCATGCGTTATCTGGTATACGATACCGAAAAAAGTGCAGAGCTTCCTCTTAAAAATGAGCTAACTTTTTTAGAGCATTATATTGACTTGGCTCGAATGCGGGTGCCAGAAAATGTTGAAGTAGTTTTTGAAAAAGAGATTAAAAATGACCTGGTATTGGTTCCGCCACTGGTTTTTCTAACTTTTGTGGAAAATGCCTTTAAGCATGGAATCACTACTCAGGAGAAATGTGAAATTCGGTTTCGTTTTATGCAGGATGAGCAAAAACTGGTATTTGAATCATCCAATACCATTCCGGTATTTAAAACCGAAAAGGAAGTTGGAGGTGTAGGAATGGTTAATGTTAAAAGGCGGTTGGAATTACTATATCCCGAAGATGGATTTAGTTTGGAATATGGAGCGCAGGGAAAAGAATATAAGGTAAAACTGGTCATTAATTATGTCAATTAAGAGTGTTATAGTTGAGGATGAGCCATTTGCGATGCAATTGGTAAAAGAGTATGTTGAAAAAACTCCTGATTTAGAATTGCTACAAGCTTTTTCCAATCCCATTCAAGCCTTAGATTTTATTCAAACCAATGCAGTTGATTTGGTTTTTCTGGACATTAATATGCCTGATCTTAATGGAATGGAATTGTCCAAAATCATCAAGGGAAAAACAAAAATAATCTTCACAACAGCTTATGAAGATTATGCTCTGGAAAGTTATAAAGTGCAGGCTTTAGATTACCTCCTTAAACCATTTGATTATGGTGAGTTCATGGAAGCCGTACAAAAAGCCATTGATTATTTTAAGCTGATTCGTAATCAAAAAGGAGATAGTCCTTTTCTTTACGTTCGAGCAGATCATCGCCAGTACAAAGTAATGTTGAATGAGCTACTTTATATTGAAAACTTAAAAAACTATGTGATTTTTAGAATGCAGGATGGTTCAAAAATCATGGCGCTCATGAGTTTAAAGTCCTTGCAGGAAAGTTTACCAACTAACTTTTGTAAAATCCATCGTTCCTTTATCATCAATCTGGATCATCTACAGTCGGTAGAAACGAATCATGTGAAAATAGATGAACAACAAATTCCTATATCCGAAAGTCATAAAAAGGATTTTAAATCCCGAATGAATCGGAAAAGTGTTAATTAAATCCCGATTGTACATAAAAATGGAACAATTGTATAGGTTTTAATCTGGCAACGCATCAAATCTGTATCTTGAAAGTATATTCAAAGAAGCAAAATTTCTTAGCCAATGGATGTATTGTATGAAACAAATCAACTTCGATTAGAGCGGAATTCTGAGGTGGTTTTATTGAGGAATAAATCCAATCAGAAAATTCTGATGAAGGAAGATTTTCTTGGAGATGCATCTTGTGGTATAATAGATAAAGATGGTAATTGGGCGGTAGTTGGAGGAGAATACTTGTTAATCTGGACGGTTAGTCAATATAATAAGGTGGAGCAGGAAGGACTTAAATGGATTCATTCATTACGATTTAAGAATTCGGAAATACTTGAAATATTAACCGATCCTTGGAGTGAATTTTCTGCAGTTTGGGAATTAAATATCCAATCATTTCAATGTACCAAGGTCAGAGACTTTAATGATTATAAAAACCAGAAATATACCGAGGAAGTAATCTGGTAAGCATAACGATAAGAAAAATAGAATTGAGACTTCAGTATCCTAGTTTGGAGTTTCAGGATTTAAAACAACCTAATAAATAGATTAATTATGAAAAAAATTGCGACGCTTTTTTTTATGGGGCCCCTTGTGCCTGCATTTGGCCAATTTCCTTTAGCAGAGTCCTTTTTATTAAATACAGATGGAGCCACTGCTACTTATGAATACTTTCCAGGACCACCACCTACAACAGAAACGGTTGTAATGGACGATTCCGTTAACTGTACCCGGGTTTGTTATGATGACGATTATGTTTATGTAAGAACCTTGAATTTACCGGAGTATTTAATGGGACCCTGGCTCATGAATCCAAACGAACCTGAAGCACAAGAAAGTCAATATCGAATTCCCCGATACCCAGTTGAAGAAACCGGGCCAAAGACAGCTCAACCCTTTGGAGGAGCATTGGGAATTGCTGTAAATGGAATCAAATTATACGGTACGGGAGATGGTCGTTCGTATGATGCTTCTGAAAATGAAAACAACAATATGGGTGATGGTTTGTGGAATGGTGATGCATGGGCTTCAGAAGGAGAAACAATGGATCCGACAGGAGCCGGACATCCTGATGGTGGAGGAAACTACCATTATCACGCAACACCCATTTATTTGTATGACGATCCAGCTACAACACATTCACCAATCATAGGTTGGGCTTTTGATGGATTTCCTATTTATGGCCCTTACGGACATCAGAATCCAACAGATGCTAGTTCGCCTATTGTTAGAATAGAATCCAGCTATCAGTTGAGATCCATTACAGATCGTACCGTTTTACCTGATGGAAGTATGTCTACACCTCCAGGGCCATCAGACTTTACTGCTTTTCCTTTAGGAACTTACTGGGAGGACTATGAGTATGTGGATATGTTGGGACATTTGGATGAGTATAACGGACGTTTTTGTTATACACCAGAATTTCCCGATGGGATCTATGCCTATTTTGTTACCATGGACGAAGATGGAGTACCGGCTTATCCTTATTTAGTTGGTCCTGATTATTACGGAGAAGTAAATGCAATGGAAACTGGTGGTGGAGCTGGTAATGTCACATTCCCATCTTCTGGATTAACCTGTTTGGACGGTACTTCAACCGTAGAGGAAATGAATGAAGTTGTAATGACAGTTTATCCAAATCCAGCTACAAATGTGTTAAACGTCGAAGGTCTGGAAGCCGGAACTTTCGAAATCTACGATTCAGTTGGAAAATTGGTGAATTCAGGTGAAACTGGTGGAACAATAAGTATTGAAGAATTAACGTCCGGAAGTTATATCCTACGTTTATTCAGTGCACAAAACATTTCAACGACTCATTTTATCAAAGAGTAGAGAAAAAGTAAGATCTTTATTTCATAGTTTATTACTACTTTCTCTCTTTTCCCTTAACGAAAGCTTCGGCACTTCTAGTAGGGAAGAGGGAGAAGTGGTAATTTCTAATCAATTGCCAGAATTTGGCGTTTTCTTATCCTTTTGGTGCGGTTAATAAATCTTTAATCTCCTTTTTCTTTTCCATTCCTAAATGCATTAAATTGCATTTAAATTCAACAGATGAAAATCATTGCAACCCTTATTGTTTTTCTTTCATTGGGTGCAGTTGCTCAAAAAGGATCTAAAATGGAATCAACAATTAGCTTGGGGGAATCCACCGTTAAAATCATTCGTCAATTTGGAGCTACGAATGATTCAATTTTGTTTATCAATGTGCATGAAGATGAGCAAACCAGCATTGATGCTGTTGAAAAATATGCCGAAGATCGACCACTCAATTTCATTCGCCTGGCACATCTAAAAAGTCGTAATGTAAGTTATCAACTAAACGGAAAGGAATATATCGTAGATCCGAATCGGATTTTTACTGCAAAAGGCCGAAAAGCAACATTAAAAAAACAAAGCCAGTTTTCGTATCGAGCGGCAAGAGCAGCTAAAAGGCTCGCGAATTCTCTTTTAACTCACATCTCTCACGAAAAAATCATCATCGCTATGCACAATAATACAGATGTGAATTATACCATCAAAAGTTATTTGCCAGGTGGAGATGAAGCTGAAAATACAGCAGATATTCACATCAGTGAAGCCTGGGATGCTGATGATTTTATTTATACTACTGTTCCAGCTTATTTTACCAAATTTAAAGCGCTTGACTTAAATGTCATTTTGCAAGACAATGAACAGTGCGTTAATGACGGATCCCTCTCTGTTTACTGTGGACAACGCAATATTCCATATATTAATATCGAAGCCCAAAAAGGACATTTTGATGAGCAGTTAAAACTCATTGATTTGGTGATGCATGCCTTGCAAGAAAAATAACTTAATGAAAACTTAACGGTTTCGCATTTTCAATTCAGCTTATATCTCCTTATCTTTATCATAAGTTCCAGCATGATCTCCTTGAGAACGTTTACTTACAAACGTATCGAAACCATGCAGGAATATAACTTCAAAACCGATAATTATCGGCTAAAAGCTTAGAGTTAAATTCTTTTATTCTTTTTGGTTCTTATTCCGAACCAAACCGCTTTTTTGATTGAGATTCATATATGAACGTTAAGTATCTTTTTACAGCTTTATTTTTTGCTGCCTTTTTGTTTGGAAAAATGGCTAATTCACAAACTGTTTTTACCGAAACTTTTGACGAAGGCGATGGCGCAACCACCGGAACCGATGATCTTGGGGGAGTGAGTTGGACAGCGACTTGTCCTGCTTGTGTAGGAGGAGATTATTTTGAAATTACCGGAGGAGCATTAGAAGGCTTAGACACGAACGGTCCGGCTGACTGGACCTCTTCAGATATTGACATTAGCAGTTGCGATAAAATTGAAATTAGTTTTGATTTGGAAGACATTGGTACCATGGAAGATTGTGGTACAGGTTGTAATTCGGTAGACTGGGTGATGTTGGAGTATAATATTGATGGTGGAGGATGGGAAACCCCACCGGATGCTTTCTTTTGTGCGGGTGATTGTGCAGATGTGGCCGTCATTCAGGCAGATGATATTGATGGGGGAACGATGACCTATTCTACAGGATGTATTCCGGGAGGAACCAGCATGCAAATTCGTATTACTGTTCAAACTTGGGCAGGTTCTGAGGCATGGCGTATAGATAATGTTCAAATAGCTTGTTCCGATTTACCGTCAATTGATGCCGGAGATGATGTGAGTGTTTGTGAAGGATCAATGGTTACTTTAACAGCTGATAATCCTGATGGGGCTGATTTAAGTTGGAGCGGAGGAGTAACGGATGGAGATGCTTTTACGCCGCCAAGTGGTAGTACTGACTATACGGTTACAGCTACTGACCCTGTTGGAGGTTGTGTAAGTACAGATGTTGTGACTGTAAATGTTTTTTCAGCTCCAACTGCTGCTGTTACACCTGCTGGGCCTTATACCACAAGTTCGGCTTCTGAGACTTTATCGGCAACTCCTCCAGGAGGAAGCTGGTCGGCTTCTTGTGGAGGATGTATTAATTCCACAACAGGAGAGTTTAATCCTGCTGTTGCTGGACCAGGTACGCATACTATTTGTTATGATGTAGGAGTTGATCCTTGTGATGATCAGGATTGTATTGATATTGTTGTTACAGGCGGAGGACCTTGTGGTATGGCCGGAGATTTTTACGGAAGTGATCCAACTTGTTTTGGTTATTCGGACGGATCGGTAACGGTTGATTTAATTGGAGGTGAAGCTCCAATCACCTTTGAAATTACCAATGAAGATGACGAGGTAGTAAATGTGGATAATTCCAATACAGCGAATAGTTTACCGGAAGGCTGGTATTATTTTGAAATTATGGACAATGATGGTTGCGTCATTACCAGCTCAGTTTTTATCGATGATCCAGATTCGATGGAAATTGAAATGAATCTAGGTCATGTGGCTTGTCATGGTGATGCTACCGGATATGCTATTGCAGATACAGTGATTAATGCTCAGGGACCAAAAGATTTGATTGTTTACATCTGGTCTACCGGAGAAAATGGTCCTGAATTGGATTCGATTGGTGGATTAGTGGCCGGAGAGTACGAATTGGATATTACGGATAGTGCAGGTTGCCCGGGGTCAACTACTTTTACGATTACAGAGCCTCCTATGCTGGAGTTCTCCGAAATTGGATATCAACCAGCTTATTGTAGACTGTATCATTACCAAAGTGGTAGCGGACAAGTATACGCAGCAGCAACCGGAGGAACCCCAGATTATACTTACCTCTGGGAGAACCTAGGAACCGGAGCTACCTCGGTTAATACAACCTGGGGAGGATTAAATCCCGGAGATTATGAAATGACCGTTACTGATAATAATGGCTGTGTTTTAACACAACTTATTGTCTTGGATTCGTTGAATCCAACTTCTGAATTTGATGTTGTTTCTCAACAACTCAATGGGAACCTAGAAGGAACAGCTACTGTTTGTGTAGATCTTATTAACCAATCCATGTATTTTACCGATGAAGAAGCTGATTCGGATGGAGATTCTACTTTCTGGTGGAATTTTAACGCTCCGGATGCGCAAACCACCCTTCATCAAGATGAAGAATATTATACTGTATTTGATACTTGTTATACCGAGGGAGGAACCTACGATGTTTGTCTAAAAATTCAAAATAAAAATGGATGTGAGCATGAAACATGTAAAACCATTACAGTATTTGATCCACTAAAAGTGGTTCCACCAAATATCTTTACTCCTGATGGTGACGGAATTAATGATGTCTTCACCTTCGGTATTCTGGCTCAAGGAGTACAAACTTTCCATTGTACCATTGTTAACCGTTGGGGAAATCAAATTACCGAACTCAATGGAATTACTGATGGCTGGGATGGTAAAGACAAAAGTGGATCTATTTGCAGAGACGGAACTTACTTTTACATTTACGAAGGAACATCTGAGGCTGGAGAGCCTTTTGCCGGGCAAGGTACTGTACAGATTATTGGAAGCGGGAAGTAGGTCAAAAACGATCTTTTTGGCTTTGCTTCATAAGGAACAAAAAGACAATAAGCATGTCGGCAAAATAGATGTAGGAAGAAGTTGCTATTTTGCGTCCAACATCCGATCCATAGCCTGAACTGGAGGTGTCAATTACCAATGCAATTAATGAAGGGAGAAGTGCTGCAAATAAAATGACTGCTACTAGTCCTCCTACAGAAATTTGTTTACGAACAGTGGTTAAAATCAATAGAATGATATTGACTAAGGCCAAAACAATTGATAGATAAAAGAATAAAGTCGGCATCTCCTAAATCAAATGAGCTTTGGATGATTTTCCTTTTTTTATTTTCTTTCCACTTTCATCGTATCGGACAATCTTAGATTGCGTAAGAATATCTTTCTCCACTAAAGCGCAGCCAACCCGTTCAGTTTTCCATTTCAACTTTGTTTTCTGTGCTAATTCACCATTGGTATGATAGAGGAATTCTTTTCCTCGTTTAAAAAGTCCCATCTTTTTACGATAGATTAGGTTGCCATCAACATCAAAACGTTCAACAGATTTTACTTTTTCATCTTTTCCTCTATAATGACTTTCGGTGTTATTGGAAGAAACATAATAAGTATTGAACTGAATCAATCTACCTTTATGGTATTTGCGAATAATACTGTCCTTTTTTTCTGGATTTAAGGAGTTATACGAATAGATTTTATAATCTCCGTGCTTAACACCATCCTTTTCTCTTATTTCTGTTATTCGATAAGTTGTATAACCATGATTAAAACTGCTGTCTATGGTAATGGTCAAAACAATCCCATCATCCTTTTGTGAAAACGAAAAGAAGGTGATGAATAAAGAAAAAATTAGAAGTAATGATTTCATGATCAATGGATTTGACCATGAAAGTAACAAATTCTGTGCCTGATTAGGCCATGGTGTGGAAAACCTGCTGAACGTCATCGTCATCTTCTAAACGTTCAATCAGCTTATTCACCTCTTCTTCTTGTTCAGGAGTTAATTCTTTAGTATCAGTTGGAACTCGTTCAAGATTTGCTTCTTTAATTTCAATTCCTTTTTCTTCTAATGCAGCTTGAATATTTCCAAAATCCTGGAACTGTCCGTAAATGATAATCTCATTTTCTTCTTCATCCTTATCGATCTCTTCAGCTCCATGATCAATCATTTCAAATTCAAATTCTTCTACATCAATTTCTCCAGCTTCTATTTTGAACATGCATTTACGATCAAAAGCAAAATCTAAACTTCCGGTAGTTCCCAGTGTCCCGTCGCATTTATTAAAGCATGCTCTAACGTTAGCAACTGTACGAGTTGGGTTATCAGTAAGTGTTTCTACTAAAATGGCAATCCCAAATTGAGCGTATCCTTCATAAACACGTTCTTCCCAGTTTTCCGTGTTTTTATCAGAAGCTTTTTTGATGGCACGCTCAATATTGTCTTTTGGCATATTGGCTGCCTTGGCATTTTGAATGATCACACGTAGTCTGGAATTACTGTCGGGATCAGGTCCACCATCTTTTACCGCCTTACTGATCTCACGACCAATTTTGGTAAAGGTTTTGGACATTTGTCCCCATCTTTTCATTTTACGTGCTTTTCTAAATTCAAATGCTCTTCCCATATAGATTTTTCTTTAGTTCCAAATATAATAATTCAACGAAAAATGGCAGGAGTTCGTTGTTCCACTTTTACGTTTAAAAGTGTTCTTTCTATTAACAAACAACCATTCAATGTAACAGGCTAAAATAAGAAAAGGTGATGATCTTTATGAATTGAACTGTTCTTGATCGAAATTAAAATCGACTTATGCCAAGATTAAATTTCCAAAGGTTGGTTTATTGCTCTGCTATTTCAATAATCTTTTCCCGAATGTCTTCCAATTCTTCTTCTACTGAATTAGTAGAAATTTTTCGTGTTTCTAGCAAGGTATAGGATACTCTTACTCCTAATCGACGAAAGAAGCTCTTTGTGTTATCAATTTTTCCAGTATTCCTAATTGCTACAGGAACTAAAAGTGCGTTGGGCATTTCATTGACCATGGCTTCAATTCCTGAGAATTTAAAAGGACCTACTTTACCATTTGGATTACGTGTCCCCTCAGGGAAAATACAAACTGAGAAATTGTTTTTACGAATGTTTTTGGCAAAGCTCTTGATTTGTTCAATAGCCTCCTTGGGTTGACTTCTGTCAATTCCAATAGATCCTCCATATCTTAAGTTATAAGAGATGCTTGGAATGAAACGACTGAGTTCCTTTTTAGCAATAAACTTGGGACGATGTTTTCTGAATTTCCACATAAGTGGAGGAATGTCCCACATACTTTGGTGATTACTGATGATAATGAGTGGAACGTTTTTAGGAAGAGTTTTAAAGTTGTTGAAGGTAAAAGTAGTTCCCAAAATTGCCAATGATCGCATTAAGAAAAGATTCAAAACGCTCACAACCTTATCATGTACTTTGCTTCCGAAGCTTATTCTAAAAATCACCTGTAAAGGGTGGAACAATAGAAGGATTAATCCAAAGAAGAAAAAGAAAATGGGAGTTAATATGTACGATGCCAGTTTTTTGATTGTGCAAAGGTACAGGCAAAGTAGTTCTCAGCAGATGAGCTTGCTCATAAACTCGACAAAGATTAGTAAAGGATAGAGTAGGGGCTACATTTCACCTCTCAACAGTTCTTCAACACAATCAACCCAGGTAGAACTGTCATTTAAACTTTCTACTAATTGAACTTTTTCGCCACCATGTTCTTCGAAAATTTCCTGGTATTCTACTCCAATCTCATAAGAGGTCTCTAAACAGTCAGCAATAAAAGCTGCTGAGAAAGCTAGTATTTTCTTTTTTCCCTCTTTGGCTAGTTCTTCAACGACCTGATCTGAGTAAGGTGTTAACCAAGGTGTTTTTCCTAAACGAGACTGGAAACAACTGGTGTACCGATCGGCTTCTAAACCAAGCTTTTCAGCTATAAGTCGACTGGTTTCATAACATTCGTTACGGTAACAAAGCTTATAGTCCTCATTAAATTCCTGATCACAATTACAATCTGAACATTTTAATTTTGGATGTACTTTATCAATTTGTCTTTCTGGCAAACCATGATAAGAAAACAAAATATGATCATATTCATCCAATTGGTGCATTAATGCTTTTTCAACAAAGGCATCAATATACTTTGGATGATTATAAAAGGCTGAAATAACTTTTATGTCAGGAATACTCCACCATTTATTAATTATCTTGAGAGCTTTTTCAATAGCAGAACCGGTAGAGGCAGATGCATTATGAGGAAATAAAGGAAGAATGATTATTTGATCATAAGCTAACTCTTTCATTTCCTCCAAGACTTTATCAAGTGAAGGGTTTTGATAGCGCATAGCAAAATGTACTGTGACATTTTCTTCTTCCTTAAAACGTTCCTGACTGAGCTGTTTTAATTTTTTTCCAAAAGTCCATAAAGGAGATTCTCCATCCCACATGTTCCAGAGTTCTTTGTACAATTTGGCGGATTTTGGAGCTCTTAAAGGAACAATAATTCCATTTACGAGCATAAAGCGTCCAAAAGCAGAAATATCAATAACCCTAGGATCATTTAAGAATTCACGAAGATATTTTCTTACATCTCCTGTTGATGGACTGTCAGGAGTACCTAAATTGATTAAGAGAACACCGGTTTTTTTCATTTGTCTGCAAAGATAGGATAAAGATATTATTGCGAAAAAGCGTTTTTTTCGATTTGATAAACAACATTATTGGGATGTCCCGGATCGTCCAAGTCTCCCTGATGAATAAAACCAATGCGTTTAATCATCTTGAGAGAAGGTGTATTTTCAAAATGTGTACAAGCTTCAACTCGTACAAACCCCAATTCATTAAACGCTACATCAAGCATTTTTTTGATGGCCTCGGTCATAATTCCCTTTCCATGATGTTCAGGATGGAGTTCATAACCCAGTTCTGCTTTTTCCATGTCTTCAGAGAAATTCCAAAGAGAAATGGTTCCAATTGGTTCATCAGCTGTTTTTGATCGTATCACCCAATAAGAGCTTTTATTTTGTTCATGATCAGAAACACGCAAGTTGATGATATTGTTCGCTTCTTCCAGTGAAATTTTATCCGGTCTATTGATAAACTGATTCACTCGAGGATTTGAGCGCATAAAGCGCACAAAATCTGCCTCGTTTGGAGTTATCCAACGAAGTGTAAGGCGATCCGTCTCCAGTTGTGAATAAGGACGAATGTTTATGGTTCGCATTGTATTTAGATATGAAGAGCTCGATCCTCCGTAGCCGCAAGAGCAGCTTCTTTGGTCGCCTCTGTATAAGTTGGATGCGGATGACAAATTCGAGCCATATCCTCAGCCGAAGCACGATATTCCATCGCTGTAACAGCTTCCATAATCATATCCGCTGCACGTGCAGATACCATATGAACTCCTAATACTTCATCCGTTTCGGCATCAGCAATAACTTTTACCAATCCCATAATGTCCATACTAGCTCTCGAACGTCCCAAAGCTTTTAAAGGGAATGATCCAACTTTATAATTAACTCCAGCTTCTTTTAATTCTTCTTCTGTTTTACCAACAGCAGCAACTTCAGGCCAAGTGTAAACAACTCCAGGAATTAAATCATAGTTGATGTGTGGTTTTTGTCCAGCCAATAATTCAGCAACAAAAACTCCTTCTTCCTCGGCTTTATGAGCTAACATAGCTCCTTTAATGACATCCCCAATAGCATAAATATTATCGGCAGATGTTTTTAGGTGCTCGTCCACTTCAACTCTTCCTCTGTCGTCTACTTTTACTCCTGCATTTTCTAGTCCCAGTCCTTCAGTATAAGGTTTTCTACCAACAGCAACTAAACAGTAATCTCCTTCAAAAACAACTTCTTTGTCATTTTTATCCAAGGCAATTACTTTAACACCATTTCCGGTATTTTCAACCTTTTGAACTTTTGTTTTAAAACTGAATTTGAATCCTTCTTTCTTTAAAACCTTCGTCAATTCTTTTGATAAAGCACCATCCATGGTTGGAATGATACGATCTGCAAATTCAACTACCTGAACTTTGGCTCCTAATCGAGCATGAACAGACCCTAACTCCAATCCAATTACTCCTCCACCAATTACAATAAGGTTTTCAGCAACTTTATCTAAGTTCAACATTTCAGTTGAAGTAATGATTCGGTCCTTGTCAGGCCCCATTCCAGGGAAATAGTTTGGTTTAGAACCGGTAGCAATAACTGCATACTTAGTCTTCAACTCAAAAGCATCTCCTTCGTTTGGAGTAACCTTAATAGTTGTTTTATCTACAAATGATCCCAATCCATGATGAACATCAATTTTATTTTTGTCCATCAAGTATTTTACACCGACACAAGTTTGAGATACAACCGAGTTTTTACGGTCGATCATTTGTCTCATGTTAACTTTTACATCACTGACGTCAATTCCATGCTTTTCAAAATTATGAGTTGCATTATGGTAATGTTCCGATGAGTCTAATAATGCTTTTGATGGAATACATCCAACGTTAAGGCAAGTTCCTCCTAGTGTGTCATATTTTTCTACCAAAGCTGTTTTGAATCCTAATTGAGCCATTCTAATAGCACAAACGTAACCTCCAGGTCCCGATCCAATAACTACAACATCATAATTCATAAAAAATGGTTTTAATTTTATTTAAAGCTAAGTATTATCTTTTAATTCAGTTCGGCCAATTTTTCTTCTAAGATTTTAATCTTACTTAAAACATCAGCTTCCTTTTTTCGCTCTCCGGCAACAACTGCTTCGGGAGCATTATTTACAAACTTTTCGTTATCAAGTTTTTTACGTAAAATGGCTAAAGAACCTTTGGCGTAATCTAATTCACCCAAAAGTTTTTCCTTTTCAGCTTCAACGTCAATATCTTCTCCAAATGGAATGAAGTATTCGTTGTTTTTACTGATGAAACTAAAGGCATTTCCAATCTTCTCTTCAGTATATTCAAGCGACGACAAATTCCCCATTTTTTGAATAACAGGATCAAATGATTTGTCAATCTCAGCATTTACCTTGATAGAAAGATCAATGTTTACTTTATTGGCAATTCCGTTTTGCTTACGGATGTTTCGGATTCCAGTGATTACTTCGGCAGCTGTAGCGAAGTTGTTCAAAATTTCAGTGTTGATTTCACCAGCCTCTGGCCATGAAGAAATAATGATATCATTCCCTTCCGGACGGTCTTTTAACCAATGCCAAATTTCTTCTGAAACAAATGGCATAAATGGATGCATTAATTGCAATAGTTTTTCAAAGAAAGCAATAGTAGCATCCAAAGTAGCAGCATCAATTGGTTGCTGATAACCTGGCTTTACCATCTCTAAATACCATGAACAGAAATCATCCCAAACCAATTTGTAAGTAGTCATTAGGGCATCTGAAATTCGGAATTTATCAAAGTGATCATTGATTTGAGCAATGGCTTGGTTCAATTTATTCTCAAACCAATTGATTGCAATTTTATTCTCTTCAGGTTGAGGAATATCTCGCCATTCCCATTGATTTACTAAACGGAAAGCATTCCAAACTTTATTGGAGAAGTTTCTTCCTTGTTCACATTGCTGTGAATCAAACGGAAGGTCGTTTCCTGCAGGAGAAGAAATCAAAATTCCAACTCTTACTCCGTCTGCTCCATATTCATTGATTAACTCAATTGGGTCAGGAGAGTTACCGAGTGATTTGGACATTTTTCGTCCTAGTTTATCACGTACAATTCCTGTGTAGTAAACATTCTTGAAAGGAAGATCTCCCAAATATTCATATCCTGCAATGATCATTCGAGCTACCCAAAAGAACATAATCTCAGGTGCAGTTACCAAATCATTAGTTGGATAGTAGTATTTAATTTCTTCGTTATCCGGATCAGTCAATCCATTAAAAACAGAGATTGGCCATAACCAGGAAGAAAACCAGGTGTCCAATACATCTTCGTCCTGTTTTAAGTCCGAAATGTCAATAGCTCTCCCTGCTTTTTCGGTTGCCATTGCTGCAGCTTCCTCAGCTGTTTTAGCAACAATAAAGTCATTATCTCCCGAACCGTAATACCAGGCTGGAATTTGATGTCCCCACCACAATTGTCTTGAAATACACCAGTCTTTGATGTTCTCCATCCAATGACGGTAAGTGTTTTTCATGTTCTCCGGAAAGAAACGAATGTTGTCATTCATGACATTATCCAAAGCAGGTTTAGATAATTCTTTCATATCAACAAACCACTGTAAAGATAATTTAGGTTCAATAACAGCATCTGTTCTTTCAGAGTATCCTACTTTATTAATGTGATCTTCTACTTGTACCAAATAACCTAAATCATCTAGCTCTTTGGCAATGGCTTTACGTACTTCAAAACGATCCTGACCTTCATAATGTAAACCATGTTCATTTAAACTTCCATCATCATTCAGAATATCCAATGTTTCCAATTGATGTTTGTTTCCTAAAGCGTGGTCATTCTCATCATGAGCAGGAGTTACTTTTAAACATCCTGTACCAAAATCCATTGCTACATATTCATCCTCAATAATTGGAATTGAACGGTTGGCAATAGGAACGATGGCTCTTTTACCTTTTAAGTGATCGTAACGAATATCGTTAGGGTTGATACAGATTGCAGTATCACCCAAAATCGTCTCTGGTCGGGTAGTGGCAATAGTCAACCATTCATCATCCGTACCTTCTACTTTATAACGTACGTGGTATAGTTTTGAATTCACCTCTTTGTGAATTACTTCTTCATCTGAGAGGGCGGTTTGTGCAGCCGGATCCCAGTTGATCATTCTAACACCACGGTAAATTTTTCCTTTTGAGTAAAGATCAATGAAAGTATCAATAACACTTTCCGAATATTCCGGATTCATAGTGAAATCAGTACGTTCCCAATCACAAGAAGCTCCCAGCTTCTTTAATTGCTCAAGAATAACACCACCGTATTTTTCTTTCCACTCCATCGCATGAGCCAAAAACTCTTGTCGACTCAAATCCGATTTCTTAATACCTTCTTTACGTAATTTCTGAACTACTTTGGCCTCAGTTGCAATAGAGGCATGGTCAGTCCCTGGTACCCAGCAGGCATTTTTACCTTGCATTCTGGCACGTCGAATTAAGACATCCTGAATGGTGTTATTCAACATATGTCCCATGTGAAGGACTCCTGTTACATTGGGTGGTGGAATAACAATTGTATAGGGTTCTCTATTGTCCGGAACCGAATGAAAATAACCTTGTTTCATCCAGTAAGCGTACCATTTGTCTTCTGACTTTGATGGGTCGTATTGTTTAGGGATTTCCATTAAAATAATGCTCAAAATTTAAGAAAGCAAAGTTAAGGATAATCGTAGATAAAAAAGGAATGAGATAGAACAAAAAGAAGAAGAATTTATGGCCTTGATTTTAAAGGCTTTTCTTTAGCATGATAGCGTCCTTCGTATAAAAGCCTCCTGCAACAATAATTTCGTCCAAAATAATTTGGGCTTCGCTTGTTTTATTTAGCTTAACTAAGGCTTTGGCTTTATACCATTTTGCTTCTTCTTTAAAGGCATTTAGTTCATGCGTAAGAATTTGATCGAACTGTGAAATGGCTGTGGAATATTTGGATGTGTTATAGTAGCATAATCCTCCATAAAATAAAGCGTTGATATCATCATCATATTGCTCTAAAATAATGGAATAACAATTCAATGCTCTCTTGTACTTACGATCTGCAAAATAAGACATCCCTTTTTCGAGATAAGTCATATATGGAATGCGAACTTCGCGTTCAATGAGTTCTGTTTCTCTTTCTGCTTCTTCACTTTCAAAATCGGCCGACAATCCCGGAAGATCATATCTTAAATAAGAGATATATTTCTTTTTGCGAGAAATTTCACGATAGTCTACCACGTACATATCATGTAAATAAGTAGCTGCTGCAGAATTTTCTAAATTTTGATTGTGATGCTCATCTTCAGGATGAAAATCTTCATCTTCTATATGGTCGTCATGAGCGTCTATTTCAATCGGATGTTCAACATCTTCATCATTTTGATTAATATCTGTCTGGTGTTCTTTTTCAATCAAAATTTTATTCTCAACAATCTCTTCAATCGCAATTAAATCTTCTTCATTGGCCACAACCAATGTCTCAATGGCTGTTGGAAGGACTTCAACTTCAACAAAGTCTTCGCTAGCTAAACTGTCCATCAAAGCAATATCATTAGTAGCGGATGGTTCTTCAATATTTTGATTGACCAGATAAACCATAATGGACATTCCTACCAAAACAGAAATGGCAATGAGCATGGTTTTACCAAGAGCTGTATTACCTTTTATATGTCGAGCATGGAATTGATTGAAACTGTTCGGGTGCTCATCAAAGCCATCCATGGCTTCTTTTAAAAAGGGATCTTCCAAAGCTCTTTGCTCCAAGGCATTCTTTTCTGCATCGGAAAGTTTCCCGTTGTAGTACTTTTGAAGCAAGTCCAGGTCCTTATTATGCTCTGAAAAATTCACTGTTCCGTTCTAAAATAATTTTCAAATTCCGTTTACCATTCTGAATGTAGCTCTTTACCTTCTTTAAGTCAAAGCCAGTCATGTTCGAAACCTCGTCGTAACTTTTACGCTTAAGGTAAAAAAGTTCAATGCATTGCTTTTGTTCATCCTTTAGCTCTCCAACTGCTTTTTCTAATAATTGAAACTTAGTTTCGTTTAATTGGCTCAACTTTAACTCCTCTAAACCTTCATCATGCTTTGTAATTAAAGCATGGTCAATATCGGCTTCTTTTACCTTGTTTTTTCGTAATTCCATTAAACACTCATTTCGTGCAACACTATAAAGCCAACTTTTGAAATTACTGATCTCACTTTTTTTAATCTTTCCATGAAGTTTTTCAAAAATATTCATGGTCATATCTTCTGCTAGTTGTTTATTCTTAAAGTACTTTAAGCAAAGTCCAAATACCAAAATAGAATACCGCTGAAATAATTCTCCTTCAGCTTCTTTACGATCTTGTTTAACATAATTGACAAGTTCGACATCCGTAGCGGTTTTGATATTTTTCCTAAACAACAGCCCTAAAAGCATGGCTCAAATATACGTATCTCATGCAGAATTTAAATTGGTTCATCTATATAGATGCCCATTTATTTACTATTCCATAAATGAAGGATGATTTATTTCCAAAGAATGCGAACCACCAGGTCGTGTTGTATCAACAAGGTTCTGGCAGGTGTAAAGTCAAAATCGTATTGAGCATGGTTTGGTTGATACATGATTTGAGCAACAATGGATGGTTTAAAACGATATTCTATACCTAAATTAATTCCTGCTCCCCATCCTAATCCGCTAACAACATTATTAATATTATTGGTTGGATTGTGGACACTAAATAAATTCATCTGATACCCTCTAAAAGAGGCTATGTGTTGATCAATTCTCCAGGCACCGAACAAACCACTGAGTCCTATTATATACTTCGCCCTTTCTCCATCACTTATATAATCAAAGTTGAACTTCCCATTAAAACGACTCTCTTCGGCATAAATTTCTCCTAATTCATATTGTTCTTGTGAAGTTTGATTGGATGGATCAAAAACTTCAATACTAAAAACATCTCTAACTTTAAGTTTATTGAAATTAGCCTCTACACTCGCTTGTAAATTTGGACTAAGTGAATAGCCAAATAATAATCCGGTTAATAAGCCAGGACTGTATCGCATATTTTGCGAAAAATAGTCGAAGGGTAATGTAAAGTCAATGTCATTTAATATATAACGGACATTTTGATAATGGGTAGGATTATTTAAAAGGGTATTTGGGAGTTCATTTTGATACCATCCTCCGTAGCGACTAGCGTAGTTTTTATTTGCTATTTTTGTTCCTATGTTCAATCCAAAAAAGAACTTTCGTTCTTTTTCACCTTGAGTGAATCCACTCAACGATAAACAAAAAAGGAATAATAAGAAGTAGTTTCGCATAGTATGGTAAAAGTACAAAATATTGCAGTATTGACTTCAGGTGGTGATTCTCCTGGAATGAATGCTGCTATTCGCTCAGTAGTTCGTGCTGCCGTCTACCATGGTTTAAAAGCCTATGGTGTTGTAGATGGATTTAATGGTTTAATAAAAGATGAGTTTGTTGAATTAGGATATAGTGACGTATCTAATATATTACAAACCGGAGGAACCATTTTAGGTACGGCACGCTGTAAAGAGTTTCACGAAAAAGAATTTAGAAAAGAAGCTTACGAAAATTTAAATAAGCGAAACATTGATGGTTTAATAGTAATAGGTGGAGATGGATCTTTTACAGGGGCGACTATTTTTTCACAAGAGCATCCTATTGCTGTAATAGGTATTCCAGGAACAATAGATAATGATATAAACGGAACGGATTATAGTATTGGATTTGACACTGCAGTTAATAATATAATAGAGGCAGTAGATAAAATTCGAGATACGGCAGCATCTCATCACCGTATCTTTTTGGTAGAGGTGATGGGGAATAATTCTGGAGTTTTGGCATTGAATGTAGCAGCTGCTAGTGGAGCGGAAGAAGTGTTTATGCCGGAGAAGAAAGAAGACATGGAAGAAATACGTGGAAAAGTAGAACGAGCCATTCAGGCTAATAAGTCTTCTATTATAATAGTAGCAGAAGGTGATCAAATGGGAGGAGCAAAAGAGATATTTAATTATCTAGGAGAATATGATTTGGCGGATAAAGTCCGGATTTCTGTCCTAGGACATATACAAAGAGGAGGTAATCCAACCTTTTTGGATCGGCTTAATGCAACATTATATGGTGAAAAAGCAATTGTCTCTTTAATTAAAGGTAAATCCAATTTAATGATCGGACACCAACAAAATAAAATTGTATCCATGGATTTAAAACTGGCTTTAGAGAAAAAAAGTATCGGTAACATGGATTATTTGAAACTGATTCGAAAATTATCTGTTTACTAAAACTCCTATGAATTAAGGCGGTAGAGAATGGAACCAAATTTTTTTCAAAAAAAAACGAAAAAAAGTTTGGTTAAAAGGGAAAAGGATGTGTATCTTTGCGGCCGCTTTTAGAGCACAGCGGTGCTAAGCTAGAGAGGGCGAGAGGAGGAGTTGGATTGACATGTTGGTGCTATTTTTTTTGAGGGATTGAGAGGGAGAAAAAATAAATTTGAAAAAAAATCAAAAAAAGTTTGTTGAGAAAAAAAAAGCATTTAACTTTGCACCCCCGTTCAACGGGACGGGATACTGAGAGAGGGATTGAGGAGAGAGAAAGAGATTGTAACAAGCGTGTTATAATTACAAAAGAAAGTTCTTT
>JAKSBJ010000123.1 GCA_022361195.1 Flavobacteriales bacterium | reverse complement strand
TGCCCACGTCGCAGAACGTGGTTGTCGCGGTGTACACCCTCCCTGACAATCAGGACGACGCGATTGTCATGAACCGCCGATTTATTGACATGGGTGGCTTTTGGATTACGGCGGACCGAACGTTTGAGTTTACCCTTCCTATTAAGAGCATGCTGCACAAGACGGAGCGGATGCCTAGGGGAATCCGGAAGGAGGATTGGGCAAAGATAGGCGACGACGGGGTGATCAAGGTAGGGAGCAAGGTAAACTACGACTCGCCCCTCGCAATCATCTGCAATGAGGAGAAGGAGATGGTCAAACTGTGCCGACTCCACGTCGTACTCAACGACCACGGACAGGAAGGGGATTACAAGTACTACGTCAAAGAAGTAGTCCTCTCGGTCGATCGCTGCGATAACCCCTTGCTACTCGTGAAAATCACACACATCCGCAAGCCCCAGATTGGAGACAAGTTTGCGTCGCGTTCGGCCCAAAAAGGAGTCATCGGGGGGATCCGGTCGCCCGAGGACATGATCTTTACAATGCGCGACGGAAGCACGCCGGATATCGTGATTAACCCTCACTGTATGCCGTCACGGCAAACCCTAGGTCAGCTGATTACGATGACGACGGACAAGAGCAAGGCAATCTCGGCCAAGTTCGAAGACTACAACAACCTGACGCCGTTCAACACCAAGTTGGACCTGGACAGGATCATGCAGGACCTAGGTGTCGTAGGTGAGAAAGAGATTTGCATTCACCCCCACCGAGGGCACATGATCCCCGAGCCGGTCATGGTGGGAATCGCGCCCTACCAGCGTCTGATTCACTTCTCGTCGGATAAGTTGTCGGCCGTGTTGAATGGGGACCGCAATCCCGAGACGGGCGCCCCGCTCAAGGGAAAGAAGCGGATGGGTGGTGTCCGCGCGGGGGAGATGGAGCAAAACGTGATTGTGACCCACGGCGTTTCGGACTTTCAGCACGAGAAGATGGTGGAACTCTCGGATGGCGTCGAGGTAATGTACTGCACAGCGTGCCAATCCGTGATGAAACTGGGAACGAAGGAGTGCATTTATAGTTGCGGCGAGGGAGAACTCATTAAGAAAACTGTGCGTAATTCTACGCTGCGACTAAAATCCACCTTGGCTGCAGGCGGAATCACATTTAAACATGCCGACGAAAAACGACACCGAAGAGGATAAGGACTCCGAACTGCAGTTCTTCGCCATCATCTCGGTGGTCCTAGGAGCACTGTTCGTACTCTTTCTCTGCCTCTGGGCATTTGTTCGTGTAGATTACTCATGTAACCCTGAAAACGACAAGTGCGCCTACGGAGGAGTATGTAACGCGACGACGATGATGTGTGATTGCACCCAGTATGCCCAATACCCATTTTGCAACCCAGCGTACAGCTACATGTGGTCTTCCACGTCGGCATACGGGTTTGTCGCGTTTTTGTTGTTGCTCATCTGGATTGTCGCGTTCTTTTCCTTTGGTTACTCGACCGACCGATCGTATAAGACGTCCGACCGGGTCAACACACTTTTAAGGAACTACGAAAAGCTAGAAAAGCGACTGGCCGATGTCGAGTTACACACCAACAGATATTACGAAGACATCGAAAACCTCATTCAACAAGTCAATGGACTCCGTGGTCGCCACCCTCGACCAAAATCATCAACGGTATCAAGACCTTTCCCAGGAAGCAGCGCCGCAGAGG
>JAKSBJ010000136.1 GCA_022361195.1 Flavobacteriales bacterium | reverse complement strand
GATTGGTGCAAAATTATTGGGCCACCTTCCCGATAGCTATCGGGACCGTCTTCGTTTTCAAGTCCTCATTGCTATTTCGGTTCCAGTAAGTGGTACGGGTTTTTCGCACGGCTCAAAATCGCGCTCACTAACTGTCTTAACTCATAGCAATTCTGGGCTTTTCAACTACGCCGGGGTGGAGCATTTTGCTTTATGCTAAAATTTTTAAATGCGTTTTGAAGCTCAATATCAAATGGTACTGGTTCTTTCGGACCATGAATCACACTTAAAGGCTATTCAAGATAAAGCTAAAAAGGAATTGTCACCTTCGGATTATACTAAGACATTGTTTGTCAAAAGTACTGATGTAAAAGCCATTCTAGAATCAACCAAGCCCAAAGAACTGCCAAAGACAGAAATCATAAAAGGGTTTCGAGTTAAAACTGAATTTGAAAGTGGAACTACTGATGAAAGTGAACAATTCAGAAAGGATATTGAACGGATTTTAAAGAAAAAAAGAGGTCAATGACCTCTTTTCATCTCATCTGGTTCCTAGATTCAATATCAGGAATTCATTAATCCACTTATTTCTCTACCAATAAATCCATAACTAGGAAGTAGATTTAGTTTTACACCACTCAACAAATTCTATAACTAAAGCCACAGAATAATCTTCTTCTACTTTACCTTCCATAAATAAATCTTGATCTTTTCGTTTAGGAATTTTGGTATTTAATCTTTTTAATATCATTCGATATAAATCTCCCAAGTCTTCATCGTCAATATTATAATCAAGTAAAACATTATCCTCAAGCGATATTGAAAAACCATCTACGTTTGGTAAATAATCCATTAAAGAATTAATTACTAATTCAACGATCTCCCTATCATAACCTTGTTCAACCGCCTCTGTGATAATTTCAGTTCTTGATTGAAATTTTCTACTTTCAGCAATTTTCCTAAACCTTTCTTTCCAATTAGCACTTGACATATTACAATCTATTTTTATTTAAGTATTTAACTTTACCAGCCAAAAAGTCCTCCGTCAATAACAAATCCCGAATAAGGATTGTACTTTTGATTTTCCTGAAATGCTTGTTTCCTTTTTTGCCTCTCTCTCCAGTCAACTGAGAATAAATGCGCTCCATCAATAACGAATCCTGAATAAGGATTATACATCATATTTTTTCTATAATTCTCAAGAGCATATTTATCAGATGTTATCTTCATACCATGCCAAAGAGCTTGCCCCATATCCATTGCGGTAAGTCCCCAACCAACAACTGGAACTGCTCTACCAACTGCTCCACCCAAAGTTCTTGTTCCTAATATAGGGTATGGCATTTTTAATGGAACAGCCTTTCTTAACAAGGAAGAAGCTACAGAGGAACCAGGTTTTGACCCAAGTGCACCAACAGGTTTTAGAAGTTTTATTGGCTGCCCAAGTCCTATCATTATAGGGCCTACTGGAGAAACATTTAAATTACTTGAAAGACTTGTTAATGGAGTTCCAACATTTGTCACCAATGCATTAGCTTTAGATGAGGATACCGACCCTGTATAATCCTTAAATGTAAAGCCTGCATCTCTATAGGTTGGTGTAAATAATTTACCATCATCAATATTTTCCAAATTCAAT
>JAKSBJ010000130.1 GCA_022361195.1 Flavobacteriales bacterium | reverse complement strand
TTTCAAAGAAAGAGATGTTTGAACGTCTTAATGTGGCCATCCATCAATTTGCCAAGCGTCAAATGACTTGGTTCAGGAGAATGGAAAAGAATGGTTACCACATTCATTGGATTGATGCATCTAAGTCATTGGAGGAGAAAAAAGCAGCAGCTATTCAGTTGATTTAAAAGCTAAAATTATACTTAGCCTTTCATTGGTTGACAAAAGTCTTTAGATGGTTGAAATTCCTACTAAAATTAGTTGGTTGTTCATTAACTTAAGGAGTGAGAAAAACAATCAAACTATGAAATGACCATAAATTTTAGTGTGCTCAATCTATTTTGTGAGTGTGACTGAATTTTTGGGAATTCCATCTGGCCTTGAAAGAAAAATATAAACCGATGAAAGTAATTGTCTATTTATCACTCCTGGTAGCATTGGGATTTTTTGCTGCATGTGGGCCTCCCGATCGAAAATCAAATCAAGTTTTTTGGGACCCAGACAAAGACACTGCCTGGCAAGAGCATTTGGCTCAACAGAAAAATGGAAGTTCTGTTGAAACAAGTGAAGGCAAAAAGTTATTTGACATGAATTGCGCTTCTTGCCACTTTCCAGATAAAGATATGACGGGACCAGCGCTAAAAGGAGCTCGCGAAAGATGGATTGAAAACTCTTCAGAAGAGAACTTTTACGCCTTTATCCAAAATTCGCAAAATGTTATAAAAGATGGTGATTCTTATGCAAATGAACTGTTTAGAAGGTGGAATAATACCGTTATGACTCCTCATAACGTAACCAAAGAAGAGATTGATAAAATTTTCGACTATGTAGAGAATTTTTTCCCGACTGTGGCGGTAACTTCTTAGAGAATTTCAAAATCAATGTGAGGTTGGCTGTAGTAACATGATTCGGGCAGGCGGGCTTATAGTTCTCAGAGTTTTAAGCTATAGTGAATATACCAATATTATTCATGTGTAAATCATTGCTTTATTGTTTGACGAACGGTAAAGTCTCTGGCAGAATTATTGATATATTCGCAGCAAATAACCTCTAAGAATGAAATCTACTATTTTCTTTACCCTGCTTTTTATTTTAGGATCATGGACAAGCTTTTCGCAAGGGAATGTTTTGACCAATAAACTCATTTGGACCGAGAGAGCTTTTAGCCCTGAATACATTTATTCGGTTCGATCCATGAATGATGGAGATCACTTTTCAGCACGTGAAGGGAATAAGATCATTAAGTATAGTTATGCTGATTTTACAAAACCAGTAGCAACCTTGTATGATGGGCAATCCCTTGGAAGCTCAAAAATGGGAGATTACTTCTTTAATGCTGATGAGACAAAAGTTTTGGCTGCTACTGATCGTAGAGGAATTTACCGTAGAAGCTTTACAGCTGATTACAGAATTGTTGATTTAAAAAGTGGAAAATCTCAACCGCTATATACGAAGGGACCTCAAATGTTGGCAGATTTTTCTCCGGATGGATCAAAAGTAGCATTCGTTTATGAAAACAATCTGTATGTAAGAGATTTAAATACCACAGAAGTTTCTCAGGTCACAACTGACGGAAAACAAAATGCTATTATCAATGGTTCGGCAGATTGGGTATATGAAGAAGAATTTGAAGTAACCAAGGCTTTTTACTGGTCTCCAAAAGGAACTAAAATTGCCTATTTAAAATTCGATGAAAGCGAAGTAACCGAATTTACAATGAATTATTATGAGGGTGGAACATACCCTTCTCCATATACCTTTAAATACCCTAAAGCAGGAGAAGATAATTCTAAGCTAAGTCTTCACATTTACGATTTAAAAACTGGAACAACAACAGAGGTAGATTACGGAGAGGCAGAATACATTCCACGGATGAAATGGACTCAAAATGATGACGAGTTAATCATTTTAACCTTAAACAGGCATCAATCTGAAGTAAACTACCTTTCCGTGAAATACAAAAAAGGAAGTACAGTGGTTTCTACGGTGTTCAATGAAAAGTCAGACACATATCTTGAAATAGATAATAACCTTCTGTTCTTAGAAGACGGAAGTGGATTCTTAAGAACCAGTGAAGGAGATGGATTCCGTCACATTTATAAAATTGATTTTGAAGGTAACATTCGCCAAATTACTTCTGGAACCTGGGATGTAATTGAACTCAAAGGAATTGATGAAAAAAATGGTCGTATTTTCTATACTTCTGCTGAAGAGGGGGCTATTTATCAATCACTTTATTCAATTGGTTTGGACGGATCAAACAAAACTAAATTGTCAGAGAAAAAAGGAAACAATAATGCTTCTTTTTCTACAGGGATGAAGTATTACATCAATTATTACTCAAATGCAATGACACCTCCTTATATATCAGTACATAGTAATGATGGAAAAGAGGTTACTAAATTGGTAGATAATGCTGAACTAATCTCAAAATTAGGAAGTTATGGTCTTTCCCAAAAGGAGTTTATTACTATTAGAGGTGTTGAACATGATTTGAATGCTTTTATCATCAAGCCAGCCAATTTTGATCCATCAAAGAAATATCCGGTTTATTTTAATATCTACAACGGACCAGGGCACAATACAGTAACGGATAGTTGGGCCGGAAGTAATTACCTCTATCATCAACTATTGGCTCAAAAAGGGTACATTGTTATTTCTGTAGATACGCGAGGAACAATGAATCGCGGAGCAAAATTCAAAAAGTCGACGTATTTGCAATTAGGAAAACTAGAGACAGAAGATATGATTGCTGTCGCTAAGCAAGTACAGAAATGGGATTATGTTGACGCCGACAGAATTGGAATCATGGGATGGAGTTATGGAGGGTACATGAGCTCTTTGTGTATGACCAAAGGTGCAGATGTATTTAAGATGGGAATTGCGGTTGCTCCTGTAACTAATTGGAGATGGTACGATAATATTTATACAGAGCGTTTCATGCGTACACCACAAGAAAATGCCGATGGTTATGATGATAATTCTCCCATTAATCACGTAAGTAAATTAAAAGGAAAATACCTTCTTATTCATGGTTCGGGTGACGACAATGTTCACGTTCAAAACACCATGGAGATGACAGATGCCTTAGTAAAGAGAAACATTGATTTTGACATGTTTGTCTACACCAATAAGGCTCACGGAATTAGTGGAGGCTTTACTCGTGAACACTTGTTTAACAAGATGTTAGCCTTTACGCTGGAGAATCTTTAAAAGCTGTTAATTTTTTGTTAAAGTGGTGACTTCCTTGACGAAAAGGGGGAGTTAATCGTTATATTTATGTTGTACGAAAGCAACAAACCATGAGATTTTCGCTACTGTTCATCATTGGATTATTTTTTGAGATTTCAGTTCTGGCACATTCGGAATTGAAATTGAGAAATGATGCTATTCATGAGCAATCAACGAATCAAATTTCCTGGATTGATTTTGAATCGGCCATTAAAGCAAACGAGGAGACGGAGAAACCCTTTTTTATTGAATTTTATACGGATTGGTGCGGTTGGTGCAAACGAATGGACAATTCAACCTTCCTGGATGAAAGTGTTGTTAAATTTCTGTCCGAAAACTTTCATACGGTTAAGATGAATCCGGAAACAACGGAAGACATCACCTATAGAGGTAAAGTGTATGAAAAAAAGGTTTACGGAAATAAGAAATACAATGAGTTAGCAGTGAATCTGTTAAATGGAAAAATGAGCTTTCCCTCCTTTGTGATCTTATCTAACAAAGAGGTGCGGTTGGGAACCATTGTCGGCTATCATAAGTCAAGTGGTTTAATCTCAAAAGTGAAGTCGATAGCAAGGATAAGTTAAAGGAATAACAATTGATTAAAGAAGGGGTCGTTTACATTTAATGTAAATGACCTTTTCTTTTATACCAAATTCTAAAACTTTGTGCGCATATAAACATCCTAAATAGAAGCTACGGGAATATTATCTATATTCAAAACTTCAAAAATCTAATCTAAACTATGGATGTTTCCTTTAAAGACAAACTACGCTACAGGTTTGAAAAGTATATGAACAAAGGTGGTTCTTCCATTTTTGTCAGCCTATTCGTAGTATTTTTAACCTTATTCTTATTCATCATCTTTATTCGATGGTTAATTCTTTTGATTTGGCCCGATTTGGCTTATACCGATAGCTTCTTTGATGATATTTGGTATACCTGGCTTCAAATGACCGATCCGGGAAATATGAATCAAGATAATGCTTCACCCACTTGGTTAAAAATTACAACAGTTTTGTCGGGTATTGTAGGGGTGATTATTCTTTCAATGCTCATTGCCTTCATTACAACCTCTTTGGAGAAAATTCTATATAACTTCCGTAAAGGTCGTGGAAAGGTGATTGAAGAGGATCATACATTGATTTTAGGCTGGAACGAAAGGGTAGTGGATATCATTCGGGAATTGATTTTGGCCAATGAAAGTGAAAAGTATGCTGCGGTGGTTGTTTTATCGGATAGGGATAAGGAGGAGATGGACGATTTGATAGCCAAACGTTTACCGGATACCAAAACCACTCGAATCATTACTACGACGGGAGATTATGCCAACATTAATGAATTGAAAAGGGTGAATATTACCGATGCCCGTTCAGTTATCTTATTGGCCAACTGTTCTGAAAGCGCGACTTATGACGAAAGAATTAGTTCAGATGTTCAGTCGGTGAAATCAATCATGGCGATTATTTCCTGTCAGGATGGAAAAAATGACCTACCCATCATCGCTGAAATATTTAGTGAAGAAAAGCGAGAACTCATTAGTTTCTTTAATGATGAAAACATTATTGCGCTGGACAGTTGGGACATTATGGGGAAATTGTTGGTTCAAACATCACTCACCAGTGGTTTGGAGATGGTTTACAACGAAATTTTGTCTTTTGATGGTGGAGAGATTTATTTTTATGAGGCCGATTGGAATGGAGTGAGTTTTGGAGAATTACCATTCCACTTTAAAGACGGAGTCCCGTTGGGGATTTTTAATGAAGAAGATGGTCTTGTTTTACGACCTGGACGAGATAAAAGGCTCCAAAAGGATGATCAAATTGTCATTTTGGCTGAGGATGATTCTACCATCCACTATGAAGCTTCAACAATCTATCAGCCACAATCACTTAAGTTCATTGAAAACAAGCTGGAACAAAAACAAAAGTCGGTGCTTATTCTGGGGTGGCATTCTGTGGCGGAGATTTTCATTCGCGAATCAGCTGATTATTTGAGAGAAGGCTCACGCTTTGATATCTATATTAATGAACCATTGGACGAGCTAAAAGATAGGGTAGATGAGTTGAGAAAAATGTATGCCGATTTTGAAATCAATTTAACCGATTCAGATCCTTTAAAATTAGAGTGTCTTAAAATGATGAATCCATTCACTTATGATAACATCATCATTTTATCGCAGGATATGCAAGAGCAAAGAGCTGATAAAATCGATTCTGACACACTCATTATCTTATTGTTACTAAGAAACATCAAAGAAGAAAAAGAGGAAATTGATACGAAGATTATTACTCAGGTACTCAATTCCGAAAATCAGGAAATCATTACCCAAACAGATGTAGATGACTTCATTATTAGTAATAAGCTCATTACAATGATTCTGGCACAATTGAGTGAAGAACCGCTCATTAAGAAATTGTATGACGATATCTTTTCAGAAGATGGAAGTGAGATTTATGTGAAGCCAATTAGTTTGTATACGGACGAGTTTCCACTAAAAGTTAAGTTTGGAGATTTGATAGGATTGGCTGATCAACGAGATGAGATTTGCTTAGGGATTCGTAAAGGAGCTTTGAGTAAAAATCCGAATAAGAACTTTGGAGTTACCTTAAATTTACCTAAAAATCAAGTTGTTGAATTGGGTGAAGATGACTTCTTGGTTGTGCTCTCCGAGGATGAGCTGTAAGGGTCTCTATTCTTGATACGTCGGTAATATTTGTTTAAACGAAAAAAAAACGCCTGAAAGGGATAAAAAAAAGGAAAAATTGGACTATCTTAGGGCGCAATTAATTCTCCTAAAAAATTTTAGAATAACATGAGCGAAATAGCAAAATTAGAACTTGAAGGACAAACCTACGAAATACCTGTAATTGCCGGTACCGAAAATGAGAAGGCATTAGACATTTCAAAACTGAGAGGTCAAACAGGGTATATCACTTTAGACAGAGGGTTTAAGAATACAGGTTCTTGCATGAGTGCTATCACTTTTCTCGACGGGGAAAAAGGAATTCTACGTTATAGAGGATATCCAATTGAACAATTGGCTGAGCAGGCTTCTTTCCTTGAAGTGACTTACCTTATCCTTTATGGTGAATTACCAACAAAAGCTCAATTGGCAGAATTCGAGGAAGATATCTCTCAGCACACACTCGTACATGAGGATATGAAGAGATTCTTTGAAGCTTATCCTGCAAAGGCTCACCCAATGGGTATTTTGGCTTCAATGATTTGTTCTATGTCAACTTTTTATCCTGAGTCTCAGGATCCAAATAGACCAGAAGATGCATTTCAGTTAACCATTAAGCGTTTGATTGCTAAGTTGCCTACTTTGGCAGCGATGGTTTATAAAAACTCAGTGCGTCATCCTTTCATGTACCCTAAAAATGATTTAGGATATATTGAAAACTTCATGTATATGACTTGGGGAATGCCAACTGAAGAGTTTGAGCCAGACCCGGTTATTGCAAGTGCTTTAAATAAGCTATTAATCCTTCACGCAGATCATGAGCAAAACTGTTCGGCATCTACCGTTCGTATTGTTGGATCATCGCAGGCTAACTTGTATGCTTCTATCTCAGCAGGTGTTTCTGCACTTTGGGGACCATTGCATGGTGGAGCAAACCAGGCAGTAATTGAAATGCTAGAGGCAATTCGTGAAGATGGAGGAGACTTGGATAAGTGGATTGCTAAAGCAAAAGATAAAAATGATCCTTTCAGATTGATGGGATTCGGACATAGAGTTTATAAGAACTTCGACCCACGTGCTACTATCATCAAAAAAGCATGTGACGATGTGTTGGATAAATTAGGAATTGACGATCCTACTTTGGATTTGGCTAAGAAATTGGAGGAAGTTGCATTAAACGATCCTTATTTCGTTGAAAGAGGTCTTTATCCAAATGTTGATTTCTACTCTGGAATTATTTACAGAGCTATCGGAATTCCAACAGAGATGTTTACAGTAATGTTTGCTTTTGGACGTCTTCCAGGTTGGATTGCTCAGTGGAAAGAAATGTTGGACAATGGAGATCCAATTGGTCGTCCAAGACAGGTTTATACTGGAGAAAACGAAAGACAATATGTCCCTTTAGAGAACAGATAAGAATAAAATGCGAATCAATTAGTTTAAAGCCTTGGAAGAAATTTCAAGGCTTTTTCTTTTTTTCGAAAATGGGAGGGAAGTAATGTCTAAAACAAAAAAAAGACCCTTCAGAATTTCTAAAGGGTCTAAGTTCTAATCTATAGGGTTAGGTTAAAACTTAATACATTAAATGTTTTTTGCTGCTGTTTTTCCAGCCGGCATTATACGATTGATCAACAAAATAAATCTTCAAATCAGCATTGTAGGCCTGGTCAACAAAGAAAATTTTCTTATCCGCATTGTAAGATTGATCCACGAAAAACCAATTTCCATCATTGTCTCCTGCATTGTAGGATTGGTCCACTTTATAAACTAACAAATCAGCATTATAGGACTGATCTACAACAAAAACTTTTACATCCGCATTATAGGATTGATCAACAGAATAGACCTTTTGAGCCTTTACTGCAAAGGTCGTGCCCACAAAGAAAAAGAGCATCCATAATTTTTTCATGAACTAAATATAAGGAATTATTTAGGTGACTTTCAAATATTTAATCGATAAAATCTATAGATTAATATCCGTCGCAAAAAAAGCCTCAATCAATTAAGACTGAGGCTTATTTATTAAATCGTTTAAAATTAAGCTTAAGCTCGTTCTATGATCGTTGCATAGCCTTGACCAACTCCAATACACATACTTACTAAAGCATATCGCTTGTTGGTTTTTTGTAATTCAATGGCTGCAGTTTGAAGAATTCGTCCACCTGTCATACCCAGTGGGTGACCAATAGCAATGGCTCCTCCATTTGGATTTACTCTTGGATCATCATCTGCAATTCCCATTTCACGTGTGCAAGCCAAAGCCTGAGCAGCGAAAGCTTCATTGAGTTCAATAATGTCCATATCGTCAAAGGTTAAACCTGCTCTAGCCAATGCTTTTTGGGCAGCATAAACTGGTCCAATTCCCATGATTCGTGGCTCAACTCCTGCTACAGCAGCACTTACGATTCGAGCCATTGGTTTAAAGTTGTTAGATTTTACGGCATCTTCCGAAGCTAAAAGAAGGGCTACAGCTCCATCATTTAATCCTGAAGAGTTTCCTGCAGTAACACTTCCGCCTTCTTTTTTAAAGGCAGCTCTTAATTTCGCTAAAACTTCAAGGCTACTGTTGGGTTTAATGAATTCATCCTGATCAAAGATGATAGGATCTTTTTTACGCTGTGGAATTTCAACGGCTACAATCTCCTCTGCTAAACGTCCACTAGCTTGGGCTGCAGCAGCTTTCATTTGACTGTTATATGCAAATTTATCCTGATCTTCTCGTGAAATATTATACATCTCCACCAAGTTTTCAGCAGTTTGTCCCATTCCATCTGTTCCATACAATTCTTTCATCTTAGGATTGATGAAACGCCATCCAAAACTTGAATCATGCATTTGAGCATCTCTACCAAACGGTTTAGAAACTTTTGAAATAACCCATGGTCCACGCGTCATGTTCTCAACACCTCCTGAAATATAAATATCTCCTGCACCATCTTTAATGGCACGGGCAGCATTAATCGTAGAAGCCATTCCTGATGAACAAAGACGGTTTACTGTTTCTCCACCAATGGTCCAGGGTAAACCAGCCAATAGTGAACTCATACGAGCAACATTTCGGTTGTCCTCTCCAGCCTGGTTGGCACAACCAAAAATTACGTCTTCAATGTCCTTAGGATCAAAATTGGGATTTCGGGCAATGAGTTCTTTCATTACATGAGCTCCTAAATCATCGGTTCTTACCGGAGCTAATGTTCCCCCAAAATTTCCAATTGCTGTTCGTACAGCATCTACGATATATACTTCTTTCATTTTATCTGTTTTGATAGGTATCAAATTTAGCAGTTTTGAAGCATACTATTTTGTTTGCTGATCGATTATTTGGATATTTGATCAAAGTAGGCTTGTATATGAATTCTATCAATATTATCGGATCGGGTAGGGTAGCTAATAAGTTGGCATTGTACCTTTCTCAAACCACTAATATTCTTTCCATTCACTCATTAGAGGCAGATCGTTTACGAAATCTGGCTCAAATCATTAATGCTAAGGCAGTTTCGGATATTCATGAGCTGGATTCGGAGGCAGAATTGACAATAATAGCGGTGAGTGATGATCAAATACAGGCGGTTGCCGAGCAATTGGATAAGACCAAAGCTGTGATTCATACTTCAGGTTCAATTGGAATTGAGGTGTTTGAAGGTTTTGATAAAGCAGGAATTCTTTACCCTCTTCAAACTTTTTCGGTAGACCGGGTAATTGACATTAGCCGAATTCCTTTTTTGATTGAAGCAACCAATGCTGATTTCATGGAAGATTTAAAGGCTTTTACTTCATCCAAGCTGTCATCAAATATATATGAGGTAGATAGTGAAAAGAGAAGCAAGATTCATGTAGCAGCGGTTTTTGCTAATAATTTCACCAATTATCTCTGGTCTATTTCAGAAGAGGTATTAAAAAAGGAAGGTATTGAGCTGGATATTTTAGAGCCTCTTTTAACAGAATCCATTCAAAAAGCCATTGTTGAAGGGACAATGCCATCTCAAACTGGTCCTGCGATTAGGGGAGATGAAAAGGTGATTGAAAAGCACCTAAATTATTTAGAAGGGAAACCAAAAGAGGTTTATGAGTTATTGACTAACGCAATTCGGGAAAAATTTAATTCCTGATGATTTGTTTGGTGAATTGGTGACCCTCAATCTCTACTCTTACAATGTAAGTTCCACTTTCTAAAAAGCTTAAATCGAGATTTTGTTGTCCATTTTCACTTAAAACCAAACGTCCGTCAAAAGAATAAACTTCAATTAAATCAACCGGTTTTTCAGCTTCAATGATTAATTCATTTTCAACAGGGTTAGGGTAGAGCCTTAGCCCAAAAGTTTGCTTTTGCTCGGTAAGAGAGGTTGTGACATTATCATAAACCAAATCCGTTTCTACATCAGGATAAGCCCAAACTAACTCCATTTTCACAACCATAATGTTGTTTCCACCAGTTGAATAATATTTGGTGTCACCTGCAACGATGGTTCCTTTGTCGTAAGCTTGTAAAATAGCATGAGCTGCATCATCACCGCGTTCACCGTAAATTTTGGATTGAGTGTGACCACCACCTGAATTTCTTTTTCCAAAATAGAAGTCATAATTTCCATCAATTGGTGCAAATCCCCAGGTTCGGGTTTGTCCAGCATAGTACATATCTCCAATTGTAGGGCGAAGCCAAACAGCGTTAACAATATCTGGTTCGGATGATGCAGTTGTATTTGTAGTATCAAAAACAACCGCTCCTGTCTGGTCATCCAATTTTACCATCCAAATATCTTCTTTGGTATCGGGGTAGGTATATCCCTGAGCACCACCTAAAGCATAAAAACCAAGTGAAGGATCACCATAAATGTCATTAAAATAATCGTCATACATTTCTCCAATGTAGTATTCCCAGCCAATGTTACCATCCAAATCCATTTTGGCAACATAACCATCTAACATTCCAGCCCCTCCATGCGAAGAACCACCACAAATAACCAAGGAATCACCAACTTCATCCATGAAAATGCCCTTTAAGAATGATTCTCCAACTCCATCAAACAATTTGGTCCACAAAGTGTCTCCATTTTTATCTGTTCTTACCATATAGCCTTTTTGCAAGCCGTTACCAAAACTGTAAGTTTCACCTACCATCACAAAACCGCTATCCGGTAATTGTACTAAATCATAAGCTCTATCCCAATCAGAGCCACCATATGTTTTTTCCCAAAGTGGCGTTCCATCTGCTGCCGCTCTAACCAAATAAAAGTCGAATCCTCCTTCACCATAGCTATTAGTATAACCTGTTAAGGCGAAAGAGCTGTCTATAGTAAGAACTAAAGCTTGTCCCCATTCTGTACCAGGACCACCATAGTTGTGAGACCATTTAAAATCCCCCATTGAATCAATTTTCATGATATAGGCGTCAGCAGTTTCTCCTCCAAAACTACTTGATGATCCGGTGAGGAAATAAGAAGAATCAACCCCCTCAATTAAATCACGACAATAATCATAACCGGCATCACCATAAACCTTGAAAAAAGTATGCTGTCCCTGAGCTATAAAACTCAAAGAAAAAGCAAAGAATATGAGTGTAATCTTCTTCATACTAGAGTTTAAAACGTGCAGTTAAGTTAAATCCTCTTCCGTAACCAATGGTTTTAGAGATGTTTCCTAAAAGATCGTAAGTTCCGAGGCCAAGGTAAACCTTGTCTCCAGCCCAATAATTGGCATTTAGTCCTACTTTTACACCGCCGAATCCACCATAAGATACACGTGAAGAGATCGAAAAGTTGTCTGTTGCTTTAAAATATCCACCTGCGTAGAAGTAAGGGAAGTAATCGGATGAAAGAATGGCTTTGAATCCAAAAATTGCCTGTAATTTATTAGGACTTGCCTGATCGGCTAATTTTTGAACTACCAATTCTGGTGATAAAAAATCTGTTTGAGCTCCCTGGGATTCTTTTAAACCAAGCGTATCTAAAACACTAAAGTTCTCAAATGAAAGGCTATCATCACTATTTAAGAAATCACGAATGTCAATACCTGAGTAAGTTGTCAGGGAATCAATACCGTTTTGGTAAGAGTTTTGGTTCCAGAAAATAATTCCAAGGTTTTTCACTTTAAAGTTGATGATTTGACGACTTCCCTTTTTATTTTCAAAAATGAAGTTGTAATCGAGATCAAATGCAAATCCAGATCCTTGAAAGGCCATATAAGGAGAGAACTTCTCTGATCGGTAAGAACTTCCCTGTAAAGCTAGTTGAATACTATCTTCTTCGTTAAGCATCCAGCTATTTCCTAAGCGACCATTAATGGTTTTTGAACCCGAGACATAAGATAGTCGAATGCTAGACATATTTCTTCGATCATACATCCCAATCCCAAACTTTTGAAAATGCTGATATTGAAAATGACCAAAGTTAAAATTCAGTGTATCTCCCAAATAAGGAGCGTTTCCATACATTGCAACATCAAACAGGTCTTGTGGAATATTGGAAGAAATGTAGTGGTTGTCTGATATTCCAAAAGTTAATCCCCAATTTTGGAGCTTAAAGGGATGAATAGCGCTGGTGTGAAAGGAAATTTCGTTTTCAAACTCTGCTCCAATTGAATTTCGACTAGAAAGCCTCTCAGACGATCGATCTTTAAATTCCTGTGTAATTTCTCCTCCAAAGATCCATTTGTCCATATAATCATTGTTAAAACGATTGCTGGAGTAGTAATTGAATCCGGATAGCGTCAACCAACTTCCTTCTTCTGAAGTATCTTTAAATACAAAAGTCTGATCCTGACCAAAGGTCAATTGATTTATAAAAATCGAAACGACGAATAAAAAGAGAGACCTTTTGATCATAGTTGAACGTTGATTTGGAGATTGGTTCGGATGCTAAAATTGAAAAATGATTCGGCATTAATTCTAACCTTTTCAGCAGAATCGGTTGAAAAGGAAACTACTAACATCATTTTTTTAGCCAATTCAAGATTATCAATGGTACTTTGAGGAACACTGTATGTCAATTGCCCGGCAGAAGGTGTTGTAAGGTACATGAGTTCATCATAACTTCCTGAAATGATAGGAGAGCTAGCTTTAATAGAGTCTAAAACAACGTTATTGTCGTCCATTAAATAAAAATAAGCCTCTGCTCCGAGTGGAAATCCATTTTCGTAAGCCATGACAATAGCTCCGTTGTTTGGAGTAACTGTTTCAATAGGATTATAGCTAATGTCAAAAGTGTCAACTAAAGTCAAATCGTTTGCAGAGAACTTGAGAGGGAATTCAGCATCCACGAATAAATCCATCTTGGAGGTTGGGAAAAATTCGTCGGTTCCAGCACTAACGTTCCCTTCCGGGTTGATTTTTAGTTCGTAACCCAATACGATCGAGTCTGACAAATTCTCAATAAACTCAGCAATGTTCGAGTTTGTATTATTAATGTCAATAGGATAGGAGGAAGGAACCATATCATGAATTCCACCGGTTGCCGGGTTAATATTAATAGAACTACCTAGTTCAGGAAAGCTAAGGCTTACCTCAGTTCCTGTTCGGCTATTAATTCCGGCTATCTTACTAATTCTGGATTGAGCAATCAGGTTAAAACCATTCATGATGGTTACTTTCAAGTCTACTGAATCGATGTCAATGGATCCGTCAATAACCTTTTTCATTGGGGCCAGACCAAAACCTAAGGTGTCAGACAAGGTGTATTGACCAAAATAACCCTTGGCATACTTAGGAATCATGTCTTTAAACGTCACTTTTAAGGTGACACTGTCTGCCGATGTAACAACAAAAGAAGATTCGGTTTCATCAGAAGTCACAATAAAGTCTGCTGGTACTTCATTGTACGACATACCCGTTAACCCTTTCAAATTCATGTCAAAATCGGCCATGCTCACTTCATCAATAACAATGCTTGGGTTTTCCACAGAACCGGCAGGAACTGGGTAGGTACGTTCAAACGGGACTCCATCTTCGTTAATTAAAGGGAATTGAATGGTTAAAAGAGATTTACCTTTCCATGGACTTTTAACCTGCATTTCTGCCGTTCCACTTTTGATAATAACTCGTTTTAGTTCCACTCCACCTAAGTCATAAGCACCTTCATAATTGTCATTAAATGAAAAACCAGGGGCGATACTGATATCTGAAAATTCCCCGATGTTAATCACCTTAATTACAGAGGTGTCGGGGAGATCAATTAAAGTGTCTATTGAAAAACTATAAGCGGATTCATGAAAGACAATAGAGAGGTAATCATCTGAATTTGTTTCAGTGTAATCAGCTGGAATAAGGTCATTAATGGTTAATTCACCATGTACCAAAGGGGCGGACCAGTCCGAGTCCCAAGAGGTTTTCTCTTTTCTACAAGAAAGGAGAAATAGTGCTGAAAGTAAAACAAATATGGCGCTATTCTTCATGAAGTTCTTTTGAGCAAACACGAATTTAAACATTAAATAGTTTGATGTAGAGCGATTTTTTTTCGCATTATGAACAATCTCATTAGCATAAAGCATTTATAGTTTGATAATACGTTGGCTCAAAGTGCGATCGTCTTTAGTTAAATTAATTATGTAGGTCCCTTTGGGTAAGTGTTTTAAATACAGTTTTTTATTGTTTATGTTTTGGTTTTCGATTAATCTTCCATCCATTGAATAAATCTCAGCTTTTTCAAAATCGATATCATGTTCAATATTAATTTCATTTTCAAAAGGATTTGGGTAAATCAAAGCTTTACTGCCAGCTTCAATTTCCTCTATGCTATTGGTGATATCTTCGTAAACTAGCTCCGATTCGATATCTGGAAAATCCCAATCTTCTCCCAATTTAACGACTAAAGCATTGCTACCTCCAGTGGCATAATTATGAACGTCACCAACAATGATGGTTCCATTATCATTGGTTGATCGAATGGCATGAGCTGCATCAAAACCTTGCATTCCGTAGGTTTTTCGGATGATATAAAGTCCATCCCAATCACGTTTACCAAAGTAAAAGCTGTAACTACCGTCTAACCAGGACCAATCATAGGTGCGTGTTTGCCCACAAAAGAAAGTTTTATCATCACCAACAGGTCTTACCCAAACGGAGTTAAGGAAGTCTGTATCAGTAGAAACAGCGCTGTTGTTCTCTTCAAAAATTACTTCCATGGTTTCCTGATGAAGCTTTAAAACCCAAAGGTCTTGATTATCTTCTTCTTCGGTTCCTAGTCCGCCACCTACTAAGTAATAGCCAAAGTTGGCGTTGATATCATTGAAATAATCGTCATAGGGTGTTCCTAAAAAGTGCTCCCCACCCAGATTACCATCCAAGTCTAATTTGGCAATATAACCATCTAACATTCCAGCTCCGCCGCTTTCTGAACCACCACAAACAACAATAGAATCAAGCGTTTCATCCAAAAACACACCTTTTAAAAAGCTTTCTCCTGGTCCATCAAAAAGTCGGGTCCACAAAGTGTCTCCATTTTTATCTGTTCTAACCATATAACCATTTCTACCCATGTCCCCAAAGCTGTAGGTTTCTCCTACTAAAACAAAACCACTGTCTGGCAATTGAACAAAATCATAAGCTTTGTCCCAGTCTGCACCACCATAACTTCTTTCCCATTGCGGACTTCCATCCGTAGAATCAACCTTCACTAAATAAAAATCAAACCCTCCAGCACCAATACTTGTTGTATATCCCGCAATAGCCAAACTTGAGTCGTGTGTAATTTCTAGTTCTTCTCCCCATTCAATCCCGTTACCTCCATAGTTGTATGACCATAGAAAGTTGCCATCAGCATCTATTTTGAGCAAATAGGCATCTGCAGAACCGCCAATAAAACTGCTGGACGAACCTGTTAGGTAGTAATTAGAACTTAAATTTTGTTCAATATCTCGGCAATAATCAAAGCCATTGTTTCCATACACCTTAATGAACGGATCTTGCGACCAAGAAAAAGAGGTAACTAGTGTGAGTAGCAGGAAAAACGTCTTATTCAGCATCAGATTATAACTTTTATTTTAAGATTGGTTCTCAAGCCAAATTTAAATGCGGCATTGGCGTCAATTTTCACCTTACTAGCTTCGTGCGTGCTAAATGCTACTTTGAGCATTATTTTAGAAGCTTGCTCTAAATTTTCAATGGTCGCCTGATCAAAGGTATAATGTACCATTCCGGGACTACTTGTAGTTTCAAAGGTTGTACTGTTGTACGTTCCGCTTAAAATGGAATTTGTAGAGACGATAGAGTCCAGTACGACATTATTGTCATCCATTAAATAAAAATAGGCTGAGGCTCCCAAAGGAAAGGAATTGTCATATGTCAATTCAAAGTTACCATTATCTGGGATGGCTGATTCAATTGGACTGTATTCAATGTTGAAAGTGTCTACCAATACGAGGTCGTCAATACCAATGTTTAATGGGAGCTCTGCATCCAACATTAAATCAAAAGTGGAGGTAGGGAAGAGTTCGTCATTTCCTGCACTAATGTTCCCATCAGGATTTACGGTTAATTCAAAACCTAATTCAATAGAATCAGACAAGTTTTCTAGAAATTCAGTGATGTTTGAATTCCCACTATTAATGTTGATTGGATATTCAGAAGGTGTATGTCCTGACATATTACCGCTTGCAGCGTTGATGTTGATGGAGTTTCCTAAAAGAGGGAAACTCAGGTCAACCTGATTCGATGTTTGTGTATTGATCCCGCTCAATTTAGATATTTTGGTTTGAGCTAACAGCTTAAAGCCATTGAAAATAGTAAGGTTCAGATCAATGGAGTCAATATCAATTGATCCTCCCAATACTTTCTTTAAAGGGGAAAAAGAAACTCCAATGGTATCTGAAATGGTGTGGTGACCAAAATAACCTCTTGCATACTTAGGAATAATGTCTTTGAACTTAAAACTTAGTTTTATACTGTCTTTATTATAAATATCATAGGACTCAGTTTCTTCATCAGAACTAATGGTTAAAAAAGCCGGAACCTCATTAAATCCTGTTCCACCTACACCTGTAAAATCAAGTTCAAAGTCCGTCATGTCAACCGTTTCACCAACTTTGGTAGGACTAGACGTTGATCCTGCTTCCAGATTATACGTTCGTTCAAAAGCCACCCCGTTTTCAAAGAATAGTGGAAATCCTGCAATGATTGAGGACTTACCAGGCCACGGACTAGCAATTTCTACTATCGTTTCTCCAGACCGGCAAATCATTTCTTTAAAATAGATAGCTCCCGAATTACTCTCAAAAGTCAATGGATTAAATGAAAGGTAGTCAGGATCAATTGAAACATAAGTAGATGGAACCAAATCTAAATAGCGAACTATCGTGGTATCTGGGTAGTTTGCAATGGTGTCCAAAGAGAAACTATAAACGGTATCGTGAAAAATCAATGAAAGAAAGCTTTCTGAATTCGTTTCCAGATTTTCTGCATCAAATAAATCTTCCAAGGTTAAATTTCCATGAGCTATGGGAACTGTCAGGTCTGTATCCCAAGAAGTTTTTTCTTTTCGACATGATGTCAATAAAAGAAGGGAAGTAAATATGGTGAAGAAGACAAATCTCATGGAATGGGTATCGTTAACTGACACGAAAATAAGGAATAAAGGGTTTGTTCTTACATGCTTTTAATTGATTTGTTAACAACTGCACTGTTGGGATTGAAAGATTAGCGGTATCTTTGAGCATGAGTCGCGAAAAGCTGGCGTTAGGATATATGGCAAAGTACAGATTACTAACTGAAGGAGAGTTAGAAGAATTCAAAGATGAATTTGTTAAATATTTGGTTGTAAATGGAATTACCGCTGAAGAATGGGAACGAATGAAGGTAGAGGACAATGATACTGCCGAAAAGATCTTTAATCTGTTCAGTGATGTCATTTTGGAGGGTGTTTTAAGAAACGTTCAGTTTTTAGAGCTTCGCTCAAAGAGTTACATTCAAGCCGTTCAATGTCTCAAAGACAAAATGATTATGGTAGCCGTTTCATCTGACGATCCTAATCTGGATTTAACTGCTCAGGTGAATATGAAAGATCATCTCGACTCAATCAAAATTCACAAAGGAGAGAAGGCTTACAAGGAGAGTAGAGAAGAGGAATTATTTGAAATGACGACTAAAGGATTTCAAATTTCGCAGGGCGAACTTTTTAAAGCTTTGATCTTAGCAACGGTTGATTAAATTGAGAATGATTATTTTAGTTTTGACTAAATCATCTTCAATTGAAAAAAGACCAAACGGATATTAGCTCTCTATTTCAAAAAGAAATTTCATCGGACGAAGAACTTCGTTCAATTGTAAAGACCTTTCTTCAAAGTGTGCAAGATGCCGATATCAAGATCTTTAATCAACATCTTGAACAGCTTTCTGAATTTTGTGAGAACTATCCATTAAATAAAGAGTTAGGATTGAATTTGAGAGATTTGGTCAAAGCTCAATTCGGTTACTTTACCACCGATTTTCAATTAGCCATTCTTCATCTTAATTTATTGGAAGAGCGTCAAGCCGGCTGGAAAGATCATGATTTAAAGGGAATGCAACACTTTATAAGTGGAGGTAGTTACCGAAGTATGGGAGATTTGGACAAGGCAACCGACGATCTCTTAAAAGCATTAGAGTTTATAAATCCTTTGGGTCCTTTAGGAACCTATAGTTCATATGCTGCTTATATTTTAGGTGGTATATTCAGTGAATTACTTGATTATGCTGCAGCTTATAAATATTATTCCCTGGGAATGGAAGGAGCTCAAAAAGCTGGAAATAAAGACGGTGAGTTCCGTTTGTTGTCCGGTATGGCAGTTTCATTACTCAGAGAAGGTAAACTAGATGAAAGTAAGGAAATATTTGAAGAAGCGGTTGAAAAAGCCTCTAACGAAGCCCAACAGGCACTTGCTCTGCACAATATGGCCCTTTTTCATTTTAAAAAGGAAAACTATACAAAGGCTGAGGAATTAGTGAAAAAGGCCTATCAGGTTAGAACGGAATACGGTTATGAAGATGCTGCTAGTACTTCTCAAATTCTATTAGCTCGAATTAAACTGGAGCAGAATGAGTTGGATGAAAGTATTTCTCAATTAAAAAAAGCATTGGAAACAGCAAGTCGTTTGGCAGTGAATACGAAGCAACGTGATGCTCACCTTTATTTGTCCAAATGTTACGAGAAGCAAGAAAAATGGAAGGAAGCTTACATTCACCTGGATGCTTTTAAGAAAATTAACCTGAATATTTTTAGCAATCAGCAAATTGAAATTTCCCGACTCAAAAATAGAGAGTTGGAAAAACAACGCATGCAAATTCAGGAGATGCATGAGGAGTTGAAAGATAGTATTGTTTATTCCAAACGAATTCAAACGGCCCTTTTACCTCCTGATGAAAGCATTGTCAATATGGGCTATGATTCGTTTGTTTTATACTTGCCTAAGGACATTGTTGCCGGAGATTTTTACTGGATGGAAAAGATAGGTGAGGATTTATTGATTGCTGTGGCAGATTGTACCGGGCATGGTGTTCCAGGAGCAATGGTGAGTGTGGTTTGTCACAATGCTTTAAATAGGGCGGTAAGAGAATTCGAGCTGAGGGAACCTGGAGCAATTTTGGACAAGGTCAACCAACTTGTTCAACAAACATTCGCGCAAAGCAGTGAAACGGTAAAGGATGGAATGGATATTTCCTTTTTGCGATTGAATCAGCATCAAAAAATATATCAATGGGCTGGGGCTAATAATCCTTTGTATATTCTGAGAGAGGGAATAGAGGAGATGGAAGTAATTAAAGGGGATAAACAACCCATTGGACATTATGATCACACTGAGCAATTTCAGAACCATCAACTGAATGTGATGACAGGCGATCAAGTGTATTTGTTTACCGATGGATTTGCTGATCAATTTGGAGGACCTAAACTTAAAAAATACAAATACAGCCCATTTAAACGAATGCTAAGTAGTTTACGCTCGTTGAAAACTGAAGAACAAAAGGTCGCCATTGAAGGAGAGTTTAACAGTTGGAAGGGCAATCAGGAGCAAGTGGATGATGTTTGCATTTGGGGAGTTAAAATCTGACAATAAGGTTGTATATTGAAAGTATAAGAGTGTAATTCATTGAAATGAGTGATTTTGGAGCTATTTTGACAATTGGTAAAAAAGGTGATGAAGCTTTTACTGAGGAAGAGTTTGATGAAATCTTGGCACAATGTGAAATCTTGAAAGGAGAAATTACTCACACCAATTCTTTTGGTGATCCTTATTTGTTTAAAGTAGGAAAAACCAGGTCCTTTAACGATCCGCTTTGCAGAGAAGTAAATGTATTACTCTCTAATCATTGGGGAAGTCGGTCGGATTTTGGTTGGCATAAGGAAGTGGAAGCCCGAGATATGAAGGAAATAGCAGTTCTTTTAATCAAAAAACTTCCTAAAGCGTACAATATACAGTCTAAATATGATTGGTGGTAAGGGGGAATCTTCTTATAACAAGCTAAATAAAACCATATGGAATCAAAAACAGTTAAATTTTCACAAACAACCATAACCGAGCTAATGATTCCTTCATTTGCAAATTTTTCGGGGAAGGTACATGGAGGTATTTTACTTTCTTTAATGGACAAGGTAGCCTATGTTTGTGCCTCAAAACATTCTGGTGCCTATTGTGTTACGGTTTCTGTGGATGGAGTTGAATTTCGCGAGCCAGTTGAAGTAGGAGAGTTGGTTTCCTTTGCAGCTTCAGTAAACTATGTAGGGAACAGTTCAATGATTATTGGAATTAGAGTTACCTCTTTACAACCTAAAACGGGCAAGGAGAAGCACACTAATTCTTGTTATTTTACCATGGTGGCTAAAAATGATGACGGTACTCTAAAAACTGTTCCTCAACTTATTTTAGAATCTGAACAGGATGTAAGGCGGTTTTATGAAGCAAAAATGCTCAAAAAACATCGTAAACAGATTCGTCTAGTGCTGAGTGCTGAAGAAAAACCAGATCATGAAACTATTTTGACTTTACTCAAAGAAGATCGTTGTAGCTATATGGTTTCCGTGGATGGAGAAAAAAACTAATTCAGCTTCATTTATTCAGGTAGAGGTTGGATTAATTGATGTCTGAATAGACAGGGGGGATTCAAAATCACATTGAAATATGTAACGAAAGCGAAACTTTGGCGTTATTTTTGCGTAAAGGTTATTGCTTACAGCTTCAATGCTTAGGTAAAACATTTATTTATGTGGTTTTAAAAAGAGTTCTTATTGCAGTAAGAGCTCTTTTTATTTTAGAGAAAGTTTTTGTGCTTAAAAAACAGCGATTTAACAAAACCAAAAGCTTTGAATTTGGGAAAGATCTTTCAATCGATTTTTGATTTCTACTTGATCTTGCGGAGAGGCAATGCTCAGTAAAAGCTGCGATGGAACTTCCTGTATTAACTCAGGAGACTGAAGTTTTTGATCATAAATAGTGTGTCCAATTTTATTCTCGTTTTCACAAATCCATTGAAAAGGAATTTGTCGATCAATTAAATAACGAGCCATGCGTTTGCCTTTTTTTCCAGCTCCCCATATAATGAGAGGACGTTTTTCATCAAAGTCAATTGCCAGGAAATATTGCATTTTAAGCTCCAAAAAAGTATGGTCGCTGTAATTGGGATCGTTTCTCGAAGCTCGTGCTCCATGATCTCGCCAGTGGTGGAGAACTTCATTTAAAGAAACAATAGGAACCTGATGTTGATACATTCTAAAGCAGAGATCATAATCCTCAGGATAAATTTCCAGGCTAAAAGCGCCAATTTGCTCAAATGTATCTCGCGAAACCATCCAACAGGCCGACGGGATGACACATTCTTTATAAATCTGCGAGTAATGAGAGTTTGTTTCACATAGATGGTTGAGCCAATTAGCATAGTTTTGATATCCATTTCCTACTTCGCCGCCTTCCCGGAAATAAGCTACCTTACCTGTACAAATGTGATTTTGACTACCATCAAAGGTTTTTCTCATTTGCATTAACTTTTGAGGCGGCATCACATCATCCGCATCCATTCGACTAATAAAGTTCCCCTGAGCATTTTTATAAGCAAATTGAAGTGCTGCTATGATTCCACTTCCCGGATTGTTAAACCACTTTATTCTGGAATCCTTTAAATGATAGTTATTTAAAATTTCTGGAGATTGATCGTCTGAGTGGTCGTTAACGACAATAAGTTCCCAATTGGTGTGCGTTTGTGCTAAAATGGAGTCAAGGCATTCTTCCAGATATAAAGCAGCATTTTTACAGGGCATCAAGATGGAAACCATAGCTTAAAAATATTCAGAAAAATGAATCCAACTAAAAACTTTCTATTGAACTGCAAACTAAGAGGGAAATTATATCTTTAAACTGTGAGTAAAAAAGCCTTAAAAAAATACGTTAGAGAGCTTTCTAAAGAAGAATTAGAAGAGCAAATTGAAGAACTCTATGATCGCTTAAAAGAAGTAAGAGAGTTTTATGACTTTGTATTTAACCCTAAGGAAGATAAGATGGTGGATGAGGCGAAGTTTAAGGTGTATAAGGAATATTTCCCTCCTGGAAACAGAAAAGCCAAAAAACGCCGATCAGTAGCTCAAAAGTTTATTAAAAACTTTATCAAATTAGGAGTTGACCCTTCCTTAACAATTGATTTGATGCTATATCACATCGAAATTGCGCTCTTGTACAATGGCGAAAAAGAGATTAGACAGGAGGCATTTTATAAAGCAATGTTGAAAGCTTTTGAAGATGCAATTAAGTTTATTGATGCAGAGAGCAGAGGAGGAGAGTTTAATGCTCGTTTAGAAAAGATTTGTGATTTGGTGAATGAGCAACAATGGCAAAATCAACGTGCCTTTGAAATGATTATGGACAAGCGTTACTAATAATGTGCAAAATTATATCCCACCGAAAAACCAAAAAAAGGTGACCGATGTATTTTTCGACTGCCTCCATATTCCCAATTAGCCGACAATTCCAATCCGCGATTATTCAAAAAGGCAAAGCGCGAACCAATACTCCAACTGTAGTTAAAATAAATGGCATTGTTACCATTGTCTGGTCTACTACCAATATCGGCTCCTAATAAATTAACATAGGGCGATATTTTAAAATAATCACCCAAAGGCAATGTTACACTAATTCCGTCAGGAATAACAATTAAGGCAATTCCTAAAATTCCAAAAACGCCCCAACCATACTTTTTGTCCGTTTCACAGCCAACATGATTACCGTAAAAATCATATTCGCCACCTTCTGTTTCATTTCCAAACTGATCATAACCACCACAGGTTTCTGTTTTTTCAGGAGTGAGAGCAGAAACGAGTCCAATTCCAAATAAAGGAGCTCCAACAGCAGCTCCTAAGGGCGTGTGGAATTGCCATTTATTATCGTATTTACGTTTTCCCAGACCCAGATTGTAGTTTATGGAAACATAGTCGGTGACATAGGCTTCGAGCCGTAAACCGTGATATTGGTAATTGGTATATTTTCTATCGCCCCATTTGGAATCTACGTGCAGAATTACATCTCCTGACATATTTTGTGTGTAGGAGAGTAGAGTAGTAAGGACGAATATTTTTGCGATCAGTATTCGTAGCACAACGGTTTGAATCTATCAAGAATCAGACCACAAAAAACTATGATTTAATCATCTTCAAATAACCTATACTTCCTGTTTCATCATACACATGAATGATATAAGGCCCCGCTGGTAAATCTCCAAGAGATAAACGAAGAGTATTGTTTTCATAAACGTGTTCAACTCTTTTAAGAGCTCCATTCATATCAAATAACTGAATACTCCATTGTTCGTTTAATTCTTCCGGAATTTCAATTGTAGCCACATCAACTACCGGATTTGGATAGAGCTTAAGTTTTTTGACCTTCTTTTCAGTGATTTGGGGAGCTTCTTCTGTCACATAATCGTCCCAACTTTCGTTAAGTGGGTTAAGAACTCCGACAAATTCAACCCGTTTTTCGTAAGACAAACCATCCTCAGGATTCCCCACATTTTTTTGCCCTCTCAAAATGGCGTTCTTCATTTGTGCATTTCCACGGTATTCACTTTGTCTCAAGCACAATCCAAACTCAATAACTGCCGAAGCGAATTGGAAATCGGAGGAGGGGGAATTGGTCTTAGAATCAAATTGGTAGCTCAACAAAAGACTATTATCGGTTTGAGGCTTTTTATATCGAAAATCAACCTTTCCCAGTTTACCTGAGCTATCTTTTTTACGTTTAATTTGATAAAATGCAATCACATTTTGTCCCATTCCCAAGTCACCTGCATCAATACTGTCAGCCTCAAATTGCCAATTTTCCAATACTCGATTCTCATAGCCAATTAAGCGATAGGATTCGACTACCTCTTCATTAAATTCAACCTGTAGTTTAACATCCTCTGCAATGGTGTACATGGCACCAGAAAATTCAGCTCCAAAAATTCGATCGGCTTCTTTTTCGCTATCCACATAGGCATAGTTCCCATTCCCATTGTCCGCCAAAATTTCCATTGTTCCGTCATTGTAATTCCCCATTCCAAATCCCAAAACACTGAGGTAAATACCCGTTTCACGCTTCTCTTCAATCAATTTTTTTAAATCTTTATCACTTACTTTTCCCATGTTCCAATCTCCGTCAGATGCTAGAATAATACGATTGTTGCTATTGGTGTTAAAGTTTTCTTCAGCCAATTTATAAGCAGCGTGAATTCCTCCTTCACCATGAGTTCCTCCTCCAGCGTTCAATTTTTCAATTGCTTTATTGATTTCACTCTTTTGGTCTCCAGAGGTAGGAGGAAGTATAATTTCAGATGAACCAGCGTAGGTAACAATGCTCATTTTATCTTGTGACCTGAGTTGTTTGACTAGTTTTTTCATACTTGTCTTTGCCAGTTCCAATTTATTTTCACCCCATCCCATAGATCCGCTTACATCTACAAGAAATACCAAGTTAGATGGTGGAAGGTCTTTACCAACTTCGGCCTTTTTACCCTGTAGTTTAATCATTAATAAATCGTCTTCCGGCTCCCATGGGCAACTTGCAATTTCGCTGGTGATTTTTAGTGGATGTTCATCATTAGCTGATGGAGCTTCTAAATTATAATTGAAGTAATTAAGCCACTCTTCGAGGCGAATAGCATCTTTTGGGGGGAGTTGACCTTCGTTGACATAGCGTCGGAAATTGGTGTATGAAGCCTGGTCGACATCAATACTAAAAGTACTTTTTACTTCATCAGCTGATCTTATCCATTGATTTTCTTCAAAAGAGGAATATCGTTCATATTCATGAGCCGATACGGGAATGTTCATTAGAAATGAGCGTTCGGCATTCTGCGCAATTCCTTCATCTCCATTTATGATAACTTCTGTTCCTTCATCCTTTCTTGAACCTGCCAATTGAATACCAGATGGATAAGGTAGTCCTCCGGTGGCTTTAAATTTCGCTTTTCGAGCCCCTCCGCTACTATAAGCATCACAATAACCACGACGATTAATGCAACTTAAATGACTAAAAACAATAGAGCTAACAAAGAAAAAAAGGAGAAGTTTAGTTTTCATAGTGGCAGTTTGAGGGATAAGTTAACAATTAGATGCTATACAAGACAAGATTTCATACAACACCTATCCAAAAAAGTTCAAACAAAAAACGGAGTTTCAGATTTATGTTACATCCAAAACTCCGTTTTTAAAATAGGGTAGGTTGGTTTTATTCAACCAAAGTCATTTCATCAATTAAATGAGATGCTCCAGCGTATTTATCTATCACAAATAAAATGTAGCGAATGTCTACTGAAATAGTTCGTTGTAAGTTGTCTTCAAAGGCGATGTCACCACTCATGGCTTCCCAGTTACCATCAAAAGCACAACCAATTAACTCTCCATTAGCATTCATTACCGGACTTCCTGAGTTTCCTCCGGTAATGTCATTGTTTGAGATGAAGTTGACCCATAAGTTACCATCTTGAGCAGCATACTGACCATAATCTTTCTTTTCATACAATTCCTTTAAACGAGCTGGAACGATAAATTCAGGATTGTTTGGATCTTCTTTTGCCATTAAACCATCAATAGTTGTATAGTATTTATAGGCTTTTCCTTCGTTATTGGTATAGTCCATTACATTTCCATAACTCAATCTAAGTGTAGAATTAGCATTAGGATAGTACTTCTTCTTCGGATTCATTTTTCGTAATGCCTCGATGAAAAGACGATTTGCTTTTGTCTTTTTAGCATTAGCCTGAGCCACTTCAGCACTTGAGTTTACTTCTCTGTATTTTGCCAATAGCTCAATTCCAAAGCTCAATAACTCTTCGTTTTCAATTTGCGCTTTAGTTGGATTTGAAATGAATTCATCATAACGCTCCTTGCTTGAGAAAACCGAGTTTTTAAGGTTTTTGGTCACATAAGCTTCAAAATCAAATTTGCTGTCAGATGCAATTTTATTTAGCTTTTCCGAACGCTGATCTTCCGGAATGTAGTGCGCCATGACCTTGAACATTTCGGCCATTGTTTTTTCTTCAATGGCGTAATTGAATCCTTCAAAGAAATCCTGATATTTTGCTTTTAAACCTTCAGCTTCTGCGTTAATTTCTTCCTGTGGAGCTTCTTCCTCCAGAAGCTTTTTCAATTTAGCATGTGCAATAATGAATCGGTTTAGAGCAATACTATAATATGCTTCATAAAAACAAACACGGGTATAAGTTACTTCATCAATTACTTTATACGCATCTTTCAAATCCTGAATAACGGTTCCGTAACGCTCTTTTCTCGAATCATCTTCAGCTACCCAACTTTCAAACCCTTTTTCAATGGTCACTTTTTTGTCGTAAACCTTATTGTTTTTGAGCTGTTCACTTTGACCAATAAAATATTTCCAATAATTACTTACCTGAGCATAAGTAGAGGCGTACTGAATTCTAACTGCATCCGATTTGTCCATTTCCTCTTTCATGATGTGCAACTTCTTACCTCTAATTTCAACACGGGTAGGTTGGTCTTTTTGGATGGCTAAATTCACACCTTCTGAGGTTAAATAACGATCAGTTGATCCTGGATATCCCATAACCATTGAGAAGTCACCTTTTTCAACACCTTTTGTCGAGACAGGTAAGTGATGTTTTGGAACATAAGGACGATTCTCCATTGAAAAAGGAGCAGGTTTATTTTCTGCATTAGCATAAATACGGAACATAGAAAAATCACCAGTGTGGCGTGTCCACATCCAGTTATCCGTATCACCACCATATTTCCCAATAGAAGATGGTGGTGCTCCTACCAAACGAACATCTGTAAAAACTTCGGTAATGAATAAATAGAACTCACTTCCTCCAAAAAAGGGCTTTACTTTAGCTTCATAGTGAGTTCCCTGAACTGCCGCTTTTTCAATTTCTCCAGCTACTTGCTGAATACGTTGGTAACGTTCCATTCCAACCAGGTGTTCATCAACCACGGCTAGTACTTCTTCTGTAACATCTTCAATTCTAACAACAATAGAAGCCGTTAAACCTTCAATAGGAAGTTCCTCACCATTATTCATGGCCCAAAAACCATCCGTTAAATAATCATTCTCTGGTGTTGAGTTGGCTCTAATTGCATCATAACCACAGTGGTGATTGGTAAGCATTAAGCCCTTTGGAGAGATAATTTCAGCCGTACAAAAGCCTCCCAGGGAAACAATAGCATCTTTAACAGAAGGTTTCTTTTCGTTGTAGATTTTTTTATAGGACAGCTCCAATCCGGCTGCTTTCATGTCTTTGTAGTTCTGTTTCAACATGAAGGGCATATACATTCCTTCGTCAGATCGACCTAAGAAACAAAGACCTACGAAAAGTGTAAGCAATAATTTTTTCATCATCTAATTTATTAAGGTGATGCAAAAATAATGCTAGTAGCGAATTAAGTGTGGGGTAGAGCTGAAAAATTACTCTTTGATGAAACGTTTTTTGATTGAAGTTCCTTCCTGCTCCAAATTCAAAATATAGATTCCGGACTGCAAATCAGCAACATAAATTTGAGGATTGCTTGATTCCAATATCATTCTCCCATTTAAATCAAAGATTTGAAAAGTTGGAGATTCTGTAAAATCATGTTGAACATAAAGATATTCCTGTGTTGGATTGGGATAAACAACAACAGTGTTTTCTTTGTTTTCCGGAATGCTCACATTGTCGTCTGATAAAACTTTAATGTCGTCCAATTCCAGAATAAATCCGTCATTGGTAAAATTTTGAAAAGCAATAAAGATTTCCTGATTGGCATAACCTGCTGTGTCCAATAAAAGACCTCTTTTTTCCCAAATAAAGTTCTCTGCATCAATAGTAAGTAGTGTATCTGTAAAACTTTCAACTAAACTGTCAGTTGTAGAAACCAAAACATAATAACCATCAGGGTATGAAGCATCTACTGAACGTGCACTCCAAACTAATTTAGAAAAACTCAATAAATCAAGTTTTGGCAAAATCAAATAGTCCATTGATTGCCCAACCGGATTGTAAAAAGAAGTACTCGCAGCCGAACTATCATCTTCACTTTCATAGTAAATCCAGCCATCTGTAAATTGAGATACCGCATCATCTGGAGTTAATCCATCCGCATTAACAATTGTCCAGTTTGAAGGAATTCCTGAACTAAAATCTTCCTCCAATAATACCATTTGAGCCGATACATGACCAACAAAGAGGAGGGAAAGTATGAGAGTAAAATATTTTGCCATTTCTAAAACGAGGACACAAAGTTAACGAATAGATTCTGTTTTAATTCTCACTTTAACAGAATTTAGTAAATAAACCAAAAGTCAAGCTATTTCAGTAAAAGCCGTCATAACTTTATTCAAACGAAAAAATAAAAAGATCTTCATCATCCTTTTTAAAGTAATGTTCCTCTCGAGCATACTTTTCAAGCGAACGAATGTCATCCAGTTCTTCCAAAGAAACTTTTAAGTCTTCAATTCCTTTTTTCTTTCGTTCAATTTCGGTTTGCAGATTGGTAACCTTCTCTTTTCGGTTCATGAGCGTAAGAATGTCCGTATCATGTAAAATAAGAATGTAACTCAACACAAAAAGCGTCGACAGGAGATACTTATTTTTTATGAATGGCCAAATCCTTTTCATACTGCTAAATTACGGTGTCATTTTGAGGCTTTTAGCCCTGCGTCAAATTCTTATTAACGACCTTAGGTTGATTTAAATTGAGTAAGTGGGGCTATAATTGAGAATTTGGACGGTTGAGATAAGGAAGAAAAACTAAATTTAAGGCGAGACAATTATTGTGAGGAATTACCTAAAATACCTGTTCGTTTGCTTTGGAATACTTTCTTTTCAGAGCTTTTCTCAGCCTCCTTCTGACTCCATAGCGGAAACTTCAATTCGTTTGAAGGTATATGCAAAACGAGTTTATGAACCAGTTGCTTTTGCCGATGTTTTCATTGAACAGGATAGCGTTTTAATCGCAAAGGGTAAAACAAATTTTGATGGACATCTATATTTGAGTTTTGAAGCCCGAAACTATCAAGACTCTGTTAGTGTTACTATTTTAATGTCTCCTTATGAGGCTCATACGTTCAAATATCTTCCGCAGCCCAATAAAATTTTTATTCGGGAAATTGAATTAAAAGAATCTACTGATGAGGAGGAGGAAGTTGAGGAAGATGATGGTCCCATTATTCCGAAGTATGTAAAGATAGAAACCTCACTAAATCGTGGATTTGGATTAGGAGCAGCTTTTGGAATGTTTGGCGTGGTTGAACAAGGAACCTTTTGGGACGGACCTTTTTTGGGGCATGGTATTGGAGGATGTTTAGGTGTGGAGGCAAATTGGAACAATAATGATTTTTTTCTCGGTCCCAAATTAACTGCAGAGTACCATTGGTTAGGAGGTTTTTTGGGGGCAAAAATGTCCTTGTGGTACCTGACCAATTTTGATGAAGGAGCTCTTAAGTTTTCTCCTGAAATTGGCTTTTCTGCTTTTGGTTTTGGACATTTAATGGTAGGATATAATTTTGGATTGACTGATGACAACATTAGTACCATTAACGGTATTCGATTTAATTTGGGAATAAACATTCCCTTTATTGGCGTTTAATTATGAGAAGCTATTTGTTATTTGTGATTGTTTTGCTTCAAACCTTGGTGGTTATTGGACAATGCGAAGAACTTTGTGGTTACCGAGTGAAATATGAAGCTCTTGGAAAGATGGACAGTCTTGAAGGAGATATTGTTCATGTAAATTCGGTTAAGAATTCAGCTTTAAAAGTGGGACATACGGGTTTACTGTACCAGGAATTAGACTCAAAAGGAGCTGATTTGCCGAGATTCCAACATTTTGACGAATTTGCAATTCCAGAATCGTGGATGGTTATCGCAGATGTTAAGGTGATAGCCATTAAAGGCGACCGGGTTTCCTATCAAATTATGCGCCCAAGGTATGATGATGACGGAGATGTTCAACTCCGACCTAAAGATAAATTCGAGGCAGGTTATACAATGGTTTTTAGGGCATACAATTACACCAATGGTAAATGGATAAAGCAAACAATGCCAGATGGTGGCTGGGGAGAAGGATGTGGATGCGATAATCGTCCGGATGGGAAATGGAAATACTATGATGAGAATGGAAAGCCGTATAAAGAGGTTTGGATGAATTGGAAATGGGAAGAAGGCCCAGTTACTCTTTTTAATGAAAATGGAGATACCATTTCAGTTGGAATGTATGACCGTTATGGAAAAAAGAAAGGAGAGTGGCGTGAGTTTTTTCCTACGGGAGAATTGGCAGCAGTGAATTACTATAGGAGAGGAAATCAATATGGAAAACAGGAATTATATCACCCAAATGGCCAAATGATGTCTAGTGGTGTAACTGATCATTGGGGGAAACGAGAAGGAATGTGGTATTCTTATTATTCGGACGGTCAACTTAAATCCAAAATCTTTTATGATAATGGAGAGTTTGAAGGTGTGTATGAAGAATTTTGGGAGGATGGAAGCTTCAAAACAAAAGGTATGTATGATAAGTGGGGAGATCGACAAACCGCTTGGCAGGAGTTTCATAAAAATGGAGAATTAAGAAAAGAGTTAAGATATGACAGGGGTGAGTTGACTAGCGGTAAGGAGTGGTTTGATAATGGTAATTTGGCAATAGAGTATAAATTATCTGGCTTTGGTGACACAACCAATTATGCTGAATTTTATGAAAACGGAAACCTAAAACTACTAGAGGAATTTTCTCGAAAGAGGCGATCAGGCCCATATGCTGAGTATTATGAGAATGGAAAGGTAAAGGTGAAAGGAGAATATCGTTTAGGGATACCAAATGGTGAATGGAGCGAGTATTATGAAGATGGTCAACTCAAATCCACCAAACGTTTGGATATAGAAGGAAGAATAGATGGGAAATTTCAAGAATTTTATTCCAATGGGCAATTGAAAACGGCTGCTACTTATAGTGATGGTTATTTGGTTAATTCTTATCTCTCATATTATGAAAATGGTCAAATAAAGGAGGCAGGTAGATATTTGAATAATGGAGAGATTTTTCATCTCAGCAGCAGCGGAAAAGGAGAGCGGAAACAGCTTGAGGGAAAGAAAACAGGAAAGTGGGTTGAATATTATGATGATGGTTCAATAAAATCTTCAGGGAAGTATGAGGTGGGGAATAAGGTAGGTAAGTGGACCTTTCAAACCGAAAGTGGAGAGAAAACGAAAGAGAAGTTTTAGAGCAAGTTGGATTTGATGGAAAAGAGATATAAAAAATTATCTGGCCAATATATTACTGAAAAAGAAGCCACTCAATTGACCGATTATTCAATAGAACATTGGATAAATGGAAAACGAAAGTGGGTAGATCGTATTATGCGTAATCAACTCATCAGTGCTGATTATTACTTAGATGCTGGAGAAACACACAAATCTGTTTTAGCTTCTGATTTTGGTTCGTATAAAACCATCAGTATTATTGAGTTAGAAATCTTTGGTGAATACAATCTTGAGAAAGGCTCTTTTTACGAAAATGGAATTTTAATTGCTTTGACAAATAGGTTGTTTGATCAGAATTATGAAATGGTAGGAACTGAGTGGGTCGATGATTTGATTGAAAAAGTTCCTGAGTTTGATGTGTCCGCAAAATTATATTTTGATCGAGAAGTTAATCCAGATAGAGAGCTATTTGAAGTAAGGTTTAATGAGGATGGAAGTTTGTTTGAAATCGATTACAACAACTTTCACATTCACCCTGATGGGCAAGAATCCATCGTTTTTGATGATTCTCCCGAAGATATTGCTGAATTGCGGGAATTGACCGGTATTTCTGAGAATTTGGCCAATTGGTATGTGAGTAACCGAGTTCCTCCTACAACTGATCTACCTTAGTAATAGGATTAATCCTTAAAGTCTTTCAATACTGACTTTGAAGCAATTTTAGCTGAAATAAAATCAACACTTAGTTTAGGGTTTCGAGCTGGAGAATATTCTCTACCGTAATAGATTATTTGCAGATGAAGTTTGTTCCACAGTTCTCGTGGAAATACCTTTTTAGCATCTTTTTCGGTTTGTTCAACGCTTTTTCCGTTGGTGATTCCCCAGCGCGTCAACAATCTGTGAATATGTGTGTCTACTGGAAAGGCAGGAACTCCAAATGCTTGCGACATAACTACTGAGGCCGTTTTATGCCCAACAGCAGGTAATTCTTCTAGAGCATCAAAATCCTGCGGAACTTCACCTTCATATTTATCAATTAAAATATGTGAAAGGTTAAAGATGCCTTTCGATTTCATAGGCGAAAGACCACACGGGCGAATAATCTCCTGAATGTCCTCAATTGACATCTTAATCATATCATAAGGATTATCCGCTCGGGAGAATAGTGCAGGAGTGGTTTGATTTACCCGAACGTCTGTACAACGCGCTGACAACAAAACCGCAATTAATAAAGTGTAAGGATCTTTATGATCCAAAGGAACATCAACTGTTGGGTACAGTTTCTCCAGTTCGTTTATAATGTATTCAGCTTTTTCCGCTTTTGTCATCTTCTTTTATTTTGAATCCGTTACCAATGAATTGGATAAACTCCTTAAAAGTGTTCTTTTTTGAAAAAACATCTAACATTACCCTGCCTTTAGAAGGTTTAGTCTTATCTGTATTACCAATTGGCGTTTCGTCTGTAATGAGAGGGGTATTTTCTTGTTTTTCCTCTTTTACCTCAATGGCCTTCTCATCTTCTTTATCTACCGCAATATCTCCTTTTATTTCCCTTTTCTCAGGATCATAGCCCAACAGTTCATTGGACTTTTTAAAACTCTCTTGTGCTTTTTGATAGTACCCCAGATTTTCTTGTGCAATTCCAAGGTTATTATATGCTACAAGATCCTTAGGGTCCAATTCAACAGCTTTTTGATAATCGGCTACACAACCTTCATAATCACCAATGTTGCTCTTTAAAAAAGCTCGGCAGGAATAGTAATAACCATGATTTGGTTCCAACTCAATTGCTTTATTCATATCAAACATGCTCAAGTCCGTTTGCTTGGTATGAAGGTAGCAAACAGCCCGTTCTGAATAAGAATCAACGTCATTTGAATTCTCTTTAATAGCTTTGGTGAAAAGCTCAATGGCGGCATCAAAGTCATTTTCCTTAACTTTGGCCATTCCCAGCAAATAATGTTTGTTTGCGCTCATTATAATACAAATTTAGTCATCTTGAAAAGAACAGATTCCAATCCGACAGACTTTCCTGCATATAGAAAGTATAAAGGGCTTAATGTATGGTTCAAAATTGAAAATGAACGAAGCTTTTTAGAAATTAAAAAATTAGGAGATCGATATTTAGTAGAGAAGGTGGAAGCCGAACAGTATCCGGAGATGTTACGTATTCAAGATATGCTAAATTGCCTGGAGGATAGATGGGAAATAATAGAGGAGGAGACTTTTCAGCAGGTTGAACAATTCATTTAAGGACTAATGTTTACGAAAGAAGAGAAAAAAGAAAATCGAATTCAGTTTTGGACTAAGTTGGAGAATGAACTGTCCAAGAAGAAAAATCCTTTTGGCTCAAAAGTTAATTGGATGAACTATAATACTGGTATTCGCCATCTTTATTTCAGAATGGAGGCGGATGAATCAGCTGTACGTTTGTGTATTGACCTACAGTTTCCTGATTCCTCAATTAGGGAAGTTTATTGGGAACAGTTTGGGGAATTTAAAAATATGCTTGACGAACGCTTTAAAAACCTTATCTGGTTAGAGGAATTTGAACATTGGAATGGTAAAACCATTTCTCGAATTGTGATGGAGAAGGAGGGAGTCAACATCCTTAACCGAAAAGACTGGGATAAAATGCATCTGTTCCTAAAACTCAACTTTGTTAAGTTAGACGAATGGTGGTGCGACTTTGGTGAAGTCTTTAAACTACTTAAATAAGCCGTTGAATCTTAAGGTAGTTTAAGTTATTCAAAATAAAGTGTATCAGTAGCTTCACTGTACCCTCCAAAGATTCCAAATCCATTTTCGATATTAGAGTAAACCTGTACCGGCTCTGCAAATACTGATCCCTGTACATTTATGTACTTAGAATAAGAAATTTTGTATTTATAAAGGTCTTCACTCAAACTCTTAATTTTAACAACAACTTTTGCTTCAATATCCTCCGGAATATAGCTTTGAGCGGTGAAAGTATAATTTGTTCCGTTGAAGGTTTTATCGTTAAAGAAAAGCTCCGTTGAGCAAATGGCTCCATCTACGTTTCCGCTGCCGTTTTGTACAATAATATCAGAACTACAAGTATTTGGATATTCATAAAAAACGGTATCTCCGAATTCATCTTCATAAAATCCCATTGTAATAATAGATAGGGCATAGTAATTGGCCTGGTCTCCATTATCCGTAAACTGAATGTCAAACTCCAATTGTTCATTTTTACGGACAGTATCAATACTTACAAAACTCACAATATCTGGTGTTTCAGAAGTTGCTGTTACGTCATCAAACCCTTCATTGGTAACAGAAATTCCATAGGTGTCCCCAATAGTCGGGAAAATATCTGTACACACATAACGTCCTTCTTCTTCGTGAACGAAATTTCCAATGACATTACCATTTGAGTTTAATAATTGGGCATTTGCCGTGGTAATGTTGGGTAGGACGAATTCATCATAAAGCACATCTCTACTTTCGCTCAAATGAATACGGATGGTATCATTTGCTGAAAAGATAGAATTAACAACAATACGTGGTTTTATTTCCTCTGAGGTTAAGGGGATTTCTTTTTCACAGGCCCATGAGAGGCTTAAAATTGCAACAGATAATATGATTTTATGTAATCTCATGACTAAAATTTAAAGCTGTAACTAATTGATGGTATAACTGGGAAGATGGAAATTTGCTTAAGTACCTTTTTGTCTGTGTTTTTAAGGTATCCAACTTCTAAATAAAAAGGATTTCTTCGGTTGTAGGCATTATAAACCCCAAAGCTCCAGGTAGCCTCACCCCATTTTTTCTTCTTGTGATAATTTAATCCTAGATCTAAACGGTGATAAGCTGGCATTCGATAATTATTTCGCTCTTCAATATGATTTACAGTTGATCCTCCATAAATGTTGTCTCCAAGCGAATTGTATTGTTGTAGAGCCAGAGTAACTGCATTTCCGGTTCCATAAACCCAAACAACACCTATATCAATCTTATCATTGAATTTATGCGTAACCGCTACACTAATATCATGTCTTCTATCGTAACGATAAGGAAATTCTTTTCCGTCATTAAGATTTTCAAATTGACGATTGGTCCAGGACAGGGTATAACCAATCCAACCCGTTGTTTTACCCAATCTCTTTTCGAATAAAACCTCTAATCCATAGCTATAACCACTTCCTATTTCCACTAAACTCTCCCAATTGGAATTACTTCCAAAGAAGCTTGCTCCTTCTTTATATTCAATAAGGTTGTCCATGACTTTGTAATAGGCCTCTGCACTGGCCCTGAATCCTTTTTTGAATTCTCTGGCGTAACCTAAAGCCCATTGATGAGCATATTGTGGTGGAACACTATCAGTGGCAGGTAACCAAAGGTCGGTTGGTAAACCAATAGAGGTGTTGGTTAACAAATGAAGAAATTGTGTTGTTCTGGCATAAGAACCTTTGATAGACGATTTGTCATTTAACTTAAAGTTCGCCGAAATTCGAGGTTGTAAACCGTTGTAATATTTCTCTCGAACTACAAAATTAGAAAAATGAACTCCGGCATTGATCATTAAACGATTTCCAATGGTGAAATCATCCTGGAGGTATCCGTAAAACTCATGTGCATAGGTTCTTGCCGATCCAAATGAAGTGTCAATTTCAGAACCAGTATCGGAAGCTTTAAATTGATTAACTCCGGGTTTAAAAGTGTGATACGTTTCCCCAATTCCAAATTTAATTTTGTGTTTTGGGTGAGGGTAGTAGCTGAAGTTCATATTTCCACCCCAATCAGTAATTCCCGATAAATACTCAAAAGAAAAATCTTCGGTTGGATTAGATGCATTTCCCTCTTCAAATGTTTTACTTGCAAAACCAGTTCTAAATTGATATTCACTAAAGTTAATTGTGGTATTCAAGAACAATTTAGGACCAAATTGATGATTCCATCGCAAGGCCATGATTTTATTTCCCCAGTCTAATCCTCCATTAGATTGTTCACGGAATTTTGTGTCCGTATTATCCGTAAAACCATAATCATTTTTCACTTTAAACTTATCATCTCCTAAATAAGCACTAAAGTAGATACGGTTTTTAGGGTTGATGACATGATTTAGTTTAGCATTAACATCGTAGAAGAAATAACCTCCTGTAGTCTTATCATCTCCACCATTTTGTTTATTGGCTAGAGCAATAAAGGGGCGAGACAAAACATCAATATAGGTTCTACGTCCAGATATCATAAAAGAAGTCTTGTCTTTCCATATTGGACCGTTAATCATAAGTTTGGAGGAGATAATTCCGATTGAACCTTCACCGTGAATTTTTTTCATATCTCCCTCGTTCATTCGGATGTCGATTACAGATGAAATTCGGCCACCATACTCAGCTGGGAATCCACCTTTAACCAATTTTACATTTTTAATGGCATCAGCGTTAAAAACAGAGAAAAAACCAAAAAGGTGATTGGCATTGTAAATAGGAACTCCATCCAACATAATTAAATTTTGGTCCGGACCACCACCACGAACATATAATCCACTTGATCCTTCACTACCAGACTGAATTCCAGGTAAAAGTTGAGCCGTTTTGATAATATCTTGTTCTCCCAATAAAACCGGAAGAGATTTTACCTTGGCCATTGGAAGGTTAATTGTACTCATTTCGCTGGATTCGTGTTGTTTTTGTTCTCCGGTAACAACAACTGTGTTTAAGAGACCTTTAGGTTTTAAGTCAATGCTTAATTCCAGGTCGCCATCCAGCGTAATTAATTTTTTAACGGGTTCTTTACCAACAAAAGTGAATAGAATTTCATATTCACCATTGGGTAGGGTAAGGCTATAAAAACCATAATTATTGGCAACAACCCCTACATTTTTGCTCGGAACAAAAACACGGGCTCCAATCAGGGCTTCACCCGTTTCGGAGTCTTTTAAATAACCACTTAGGGTACTTTTTTGCGAGAAAGAAATGAGGCTGAATCCTAATAAGAAAAAAAGGAGAAGGTGATTTCTCATCGATGTGTGTAGTTTTAAATTTTAGTTTAAGTCGTTGGGAAGCGTTTGTTCCCCTATGCCAAACGCATTTTTTTTTTGAAGATTGTTGTAGGGGGATTAATTTAATATCATGTAAATTTTAAGCATAAAAAAAGCCCTGTGATTTACAGGGCTTTATCAGATAATAAAACTCTCTTGTCAAACAAGAGTGACTGTTAAAAAATTATCTCAAAACATCAAAACGGATAGTAGAAACTTGATCATCCATTGTAATGTGAGCAAAGAATTGCCCGTTTGAATAATTTGTTACGTCTAAAGTACTGTTATTTGATCCGTTTACAGTGTTGATTGTAAAAGCATCAACTCTCTCTCCAACTACATTGAAAATCTCAACTTGAGCAGTTCCAGCAACAGCAGAGTTAAATTGAATGTTTAATTCTGTATTAGCCGGATTTGGATATACAGATAATACATCAATTGTTGACTCTTCAACACCAGCAAATGAACATGCCATTTCAGTTGGATTAAAACCAGAAGGGAAAGCCGCTTCTAAATCGGCCGCACTTGAGATTGGCCAAATGTCGTTAGCAACCATAATGTTATCTGGTCCAACTAAGCAGTAAGTAGGGAACGCTCCAACTCCAAAAGCAGCAGTAACGTCACCTCCACCTCCGTCAGCAGAAACAGCAGGAGCGTGGTGAGAATCTCCACCATACTCTTCTTCGTAAGCTACTACTTCAGCGTCAGAATCAGTTCCGTTGTTGATAGTGATGCAGTAAAGATCACCAGCATTACAACCGTACTTATCATATAAATCGTTGAAATATTGAGAAGTAGCCTGACAAGGAGGACACGTATCAAAGAAGAAATCAAAGTATACGTATTTACCACTTGCCGTAATTTCATACAGGTCATGTGTGTTTCCGTCAGTATCAGTTACTTCAAAGTTGGCCACTGTAGAACCATTAGGATAATTAGAAGCTTGTCCATATGAACTAAATGAAGCTCCTATTAATAATACAGCTAAAAATCGTAGAGGTTTTAACATAAATATAGTTTTTGTGAATTATAAAACAAATATGTTGTTTCGAAATTGTAAAGAAAAAATAAAGTCAGAGGAATATATGAAAGCTAATTCTACTACTATCTCTACAAGAATAATGCTTAAAGCTAAGTCTTGATTTGAAGTTTCGAAAGCTTGTATTATAGATTATCAGTGGGATAACAAAAAAAAGAGGCTGAGCAAAACTCAACCTCCTTTTAGTTATTAAAATACTGAAAGTCTCTTAATCCTAGTAGTAGATTAAACGACGTACTTTAGAAATATGTTTTGCCAAACGAATTACTTGTTTAGTGTATCCGTACTCATTATCATACCAAGTGTAAAGAACGATGTTCTTTCCGTCAGGTGAAACAATAGTAGCTGGTGCGTCATAAACTGAACAACATGTATTTCCGATAATATCGTTAGAAACCATCTCTGGATCTACAGAGTAGAAGATTTGGTTCACTAAGTTTCCGTTTAATGCAGCATCTTTTACAGCTTGGTTTACTTCTTCCACAGTTGTTTCTTTTCCAACCGTTAAGTTCATGATTGCCAAAGATCCGTTTGGAGTTGGTACACGCACTGCGTTAGCTGTTAATTTATTTGCCAAATCAGGAATAACCTTTGTTACAGCTTTTCCTGCACCTGTAGAGGTAATTACCATATTAATAGCTGCCGAACGACCTCTTCTTGGTTTTTTGTGCATATTGTCCAATAAGTTTTGGTCGTTGGTATAGGCGTGAACTGTTTCAATGTGTCCTTTTTCAACACCATATTTATCGTTGATCACTTTTAATACAGGTGAAATAGCGTTGGTAGTACATGAAGCAGCTGAGAAGATGTGATTTTCTTCCAAGTCAAGGTCAAAATGGTTAATTCCGTAAACAATGTTTGGAATTCCTGATCCAGGAGCTGTTAACAAAACTCTTGAAACACCTTTTGCCTGACGGTGACGTCCTAAAGCTTCTTTATCTTTAAAAACTCCCGTGTTATCAATTACCAAAGCATTGTCAATTCCGTATTGAGTATAATCAACATCTTCTGGATTTTTAGCTTCGATCATCTTAATTCGCTGACCGTTGATAACCAATGTTTTGTTTTCATAATCAACTTCAACAGTTCCTTTAAATTCTCCATGAACTGAATCGTTTCTTAATAGAGCAGCACGTTTTGTAATTTGATCATCTGAAGCATTTCTGGTAACAATTGCTCTTAAGCGAAGTTGTTGTCCTTTTCCTGCTTGTTTAACCAATTCACGAGCAGCTAATCGACCAATTCGACCAAATCCGTATAAAACAACATCTCTTGGTTCAAATGCGTGATTTGAGTTCTCCAACAATAAACCGCTCAATTTATCATTCAAGAAGTCTGCCTTTGTTTTGTAATTGTCTCCTTCTTGAATCCATTCGTGTGCTAAAAGTCCGATATCGATTTTAGCTGGAGATAAGTCCATCTTATAGATTTCCTCTGCTAGAGCCGATGTTGTTGTGATATAGATCACTTTGCCAACAACCTTTTCGGCGTAGTTATGCAGATTAATGATCTCTGAATTTGTAATATCCAGGAGGTGGTTTCTAAATAGAACTAACTCAATTCCTTTGTCGTAGAGTAGTTCACCAACAAAATTGGCAAGCTTAACAGCAGCTCTTTCGTTGTCAATGTAATTTTTTAACTCTTTTTCGTAACCAATGGCTGATTCCATAATAAAAGTGATCTAGAAAGTTGTGGTAATAAAATTTTGTGCAAATGTAATTTCAAAATTCCGTTTTACCTTAAAATGTTTAGAGAATGTTTAAAAAAATGGAATAAAAAAAGCCGCCCAGAAGGCGGCCTTTATTATCAATTAACCTAAATAGGCTTTGAGTAATTTATTTCGCGAAGTATGTCTTAATCGACGAATGGCCTTTTCTTTAATCTGTCTAACTCTTTCTCTTGTTAAATTGAATTTAGAACCAATTTCTTCTAATGTAAGTCCATGATTCATTCCAATTCCGAAGAAGAGTCGAATGATTTCTCTTTCTTTATCTGTTAAAGTAGAAAGTGATCGCTCAATCTCTTTTTGAAGAGACTCGGCCATTAAAAGCTTATCCGCCTTTGGAGAATCACCATTAGCCATTACATCCATTAAAGTACCACCATCTTCTGAAGAGGATAGGGGAGCATCCATGGAAACATGACGTCCGGCAACTTTCATACTTTCTTTAATCTTGTCTTCAGGAACTTCTAATACTTCTGCCAACTCTTCTGCTGAAGGTGGTCTTTCATATTCTTGTTCCAATTTTGAAAAGGCTTTGTTGATCTTATTCAAAGATCCTACCTGATTCAAAGGAAGACGTACAATTCTGGCTTGCTCAGCCAATGCTTGTAAGATGGATTGACGAATCCACCATACGGCATACGAGATGAATTTAAATCCTCTCGTTTCATCAAACTTCTGAGCTGCTTTGATCAATCCTAAATTTCCTTCATTGATCAAATCCGGTAAGGTTAGCCCTTGGTTTTGATATTGTTTGGCAACAGAAACGACAAAACGCAAATTAGCTTTAGTTAGTTTTTCAAGTGCCTGCTGGTCTCCTTGCTTAATTCTTTTCGCTAATTCCACTTCCGTCTCAGCTGTAATCAATTCCTCTTTACCAATATCTTGTAGATATTTGTCGAGGGATTGGCTCTCACGATTCGTTATGGATTTGGTAATCTTTAACTGCCTCATGCTTTAATTTTTCCTTTCTTTTAATTAGTGACTGCGAATTTACGGTAATTCAATGTTCGTGTCAAGACTAAAATATAAAAATTTTTAAGTTAACCGAACTCCTATAATAACTCGTTTTAGGAGTAAAAGGTTACAGAATTCGATAAAACTTATTTAACTGAAGATAAAGACGTTTGAAAAGTGTAAATATTTCAAACGAAATGTTAACAAATTTTAATCTTCTCCAGCTAAGTAAGAAGTGAGATATTCAAAATCGGGCATTAATTCTCCCGAAAGATTAGTTTCACTGGCTCTTTCAATAATACGATCAGGATCTTCGCCAAAGAGATAAGGGAAGACTTTCTCAATCAATTCTTTACCAAAATCTTCCGATGCATCTTTAGGAAGTTCGCACGGAAGATTGTCAACGGCCATTACACCAATAGCTCCTTCCGCCATAAAGTCAACTTCTGATTCTGTAGCCGGATCGTAACCATACAATGGATCAGCAATGGTAGACGGTCGAAGCGTAGAAGCAACCGGACCATCAATATCGCAAGAAACGTCAGCGACAACCGTTGTTTTTATTTTATCTGATTTTAAATCTGCTCGACTCACCACAAAAGGTGAACTAGAGTCCCAATAATGGCAAGCAACAAATAAATCCGCTACCTCTAAATAGCGAGGGAAGGTAGAGATGTGTCCTTCACCACTTTCAAAGAAAGCCGCTTTACTAAACTCACTTCCATCTGCCTTAGCATAATAATCACTTACAGATAGTTGTGTAAAAACAGGCTCATCAAAATCAGTCGTTAAAAAATCCTGAGGACTAACTTCTCTCAAATTAAGTGAAGCAAAAATTTCCCGAGCTCCATTACCTACACGCCCAAAACCAGTAGCTACAATTTTAGTAGAAGCTGGAAGTTGAACTTTTTTCAACTCTTCCTCCAATTCTTTTCTATCCTCACAAAGATTCGCCGGTTTGATATTATATAAGCCTTTTTTAATTCCCAAGGCTCTAAAACCGTTGTAACAACCTACAATTCCGGCATAACGACCAAAACCAATAATACGATGTTCGTTTTTGTCGGTTAAGGTTTCATAATCAATTAATTGGATTTTTTTATCCAAAATGGTTTGTAATAGTGAACGGTTGTATGGTTGCTTTTTAAAAGTATGGGAAAAGAACATATACTTTTTGTTCGGGATCAAATCCGGTTTAGGAACCTCCTTTACACCAATCAAAATATCACAATGGCTAACGTCATCTACAACTTTTACTCCTGCATTTTCATAATCTTCATCTTTAAAAGATCGTATTGCACTACGTTGCACATATACTTCTACATGAGGAAATTTTGATTCTACCTCAATACATTGCTGAGGAGATAAAGGAACTCGCTTGTCTGGTGGGACCTTTCCTTCTTTGATAACGCCTAATTTGATTTGATCCATTCTCTTCCTTTTGTTGAAATTTTGCCCAAAAATAGAAATAAAATAATCTCCTCAATTCTAACAGATAAGTAGTTCACAGAAGTAATCCTATTTTGTTTCTTTTTTAAAAGCTTTATTTGAAACTATTGTTGATTGACAAAAAGAGTAGCCCACTTTGTCAATATGCTGATAAAAATTATTAAATCAGTTTTCAATAGGGTAGACGAATTTTAAAAAAAAGAGTACCAAATTTAAATCAGTTTTTTTCAAAAAAATGCTTGTCAAACACTATATCCCTTTGTTTATCAGTGTTTTTTCATGCTTTTATGAAGTTTTGAGTTACATTTTCAATATTAGAGCATTTACATAAGTAAAGGGATACGATTATATTTACATTTCATTTTGACTAAAATTCATGAAGCAATTCGTTTTTTTACTACTATTTATTTCGGCGGGCGCTTTTGCCCAGGACTTAAATGACTTTAGATCATTACAGGCCGAAGGAAGCATTCCGGAAGATTTCTTAACGCTTAGTGTTGATAAATACAAAGAAGAAATCAGTAAGAATGATAATAAGGAGTTGGATAAAGAATTCTTTCTTTCCACTCGTTTTTTTATTGATGAGCTATTATTAAGTGGGAGAGTACTGTTCAACGATCCTTGTACCGACTATGTGAATAAGGTAGCAAGAAATGTTTTGCGCAGAGATAAGAAACTTTTCAAGGAACTCCGTTTTTACGTTTTAAAAACAACTACGGCAAACGCTTTTTCAACCGACCAGGGAATTATTTTCATTACAACAGGATTGTTGGCGACTTTGGAAAACGAAGCACAGCTGGCTTACATTCTTGCTCATGAAATATCACATTATACCGAAGAGCATGTTCGTGAAGGGTATATTGAAGAACAAAAAATGGAGCAGGGGAAAGGTGAGTATAAACGAACCGGTTATGATGAGCGAATCTCTAAATTGAGTGTTTACGATAAAGAGAATGAGTTAGAAGCTGATAAGAAAGGAATTGATATTTACTTGCAGTCGGAATATGCTGTAGATGAGATTTTTTCGGCCTTTGAAGTATTGTTATATTCTTATTTGCCTTTTGATGACATTCAGTTTGATTCAACCTATCTTAATACTGAAGCTTTAATTATTCCTGGAAGTTTTTATCCGGATACGATTAAGCAAATTACACTAGAAAAAGATTATAACGATGAAGGAAGTACGCATCCAAATATTGAAAAACGTATGGATGCAGCTTTTGATTATATTGGAGAGAAGAAAAGTCGCGGAGATTTAAAGTTTAAGATCTCTGAAGAAGATTTTTATCACGTTCGTAACCTTTGTCGTTTTGAGCATGTTAACATGCACATCTCACAACGTTCTTACGGTAGAGCTATTTATTCCATTTATCTTTTACAAAGAGAGTTTAAGGACAATAAATTTTTGGAATTGAGTTTGGTTAAATCTCTTTACGGATTGGCTAAGTATAAAAATGCTAATCGTTATTATGATGTAACTCTTAAACCTAAGAGGGTTGAAGGAGAAAGCTACAAATTACATTTTTTACTCAAAGGGTTGAAACGTTCACAGCTCAATGTAATAGCACTTCGTTATGCTATTGATTTTAACAAAAAATATCCGAACGATAAGATGGGGAAACTCTATTTGGAGGATATGAAAAGAGAGCTTGTTTCCAATTCCCGCTTTGACTTTAAAGAGTTAAAAAGTAAGCCGTTCACTACTTATATGGAAGATTTAAATGCTGATCTCAAAACATTTGATGTTCAGGACTCTATCGATAAAGTGGATGCTTCAGATTTATCGAAGTATGAAAAGATTAGATTAAAGAAAGAACTGCGAAAAATGTTGGAAGAAAGTGAAGAAGATCATGAGGAAAGTGATTTTCATTTATTCGCTTTATATGATGTGGTAAGTGAGGAAAATTTGATTGATGAATTGAGCAATTTAAAAAGTGAAATTGAAGCCGAACCAAATACTGAATTGACCTACGCTGAGAAGAAGAAACTGCGAAAGAAAGGGTATCGTTTAGGCTTGGATAAAGTCGTTGTAGTTGATCCGCTTTTTGAGAATTATAAAACCCGTGGACGACAAAATTTGGTGAAGTCAGAGAGTAAGAAGTTGGGAATGGCGGACATTTATGGTAAAAAGTACCGTCGTATTGATATGGAAACCGAATTGGTTGACTCCAAGCAACTTTCAGCTAATGATGTGGATACCTACAATGAAATTGGAGTGTTATTTAGTTGGGTAGATGAAGTTTTTGAACATGATGAAATTGATATGATCTCTTCAAGCAGAGACATCATGATGGGCTTAAACGAAGAACACGGAACATCCCATTATTTATTTACCGGAGTTCAAATGTTCAAGGAAAGAAACTCATTTAGTGTTTGGCATTTGTACACCATTTTAGCATTTTACACAGCTCCAATTGCCCTTGTGGATCTCTTAATCCTTCACAACTACTTTAATTTAACTGCTGTTAGTATTGATGCTTCAACAGATAAAATTGAGTTTGCTCAAAGTGAGACCGTGAATTTGAAAGGAGTAGATATGATACTGGAAGCCTATGTTTTTGATGTCCTGTATCAATTAGCAAAAGAAGACAAAAACAAGAAAAATGACTAAGATGAGAAGTATAGTATTAACATTATCATTAATGATGCTTCCGTTTTTAGCTGAAGCGCAGACCGGGTATTATGGGGCAAAACATTCTGTTGATATCAAGGCAGATTTAGTTCCCTCAATCCGTAGAAAAAATAAGCTTGTAGATGGAGAATTACATTCTCCTCTTCGTTATATGTACTTGAATTATGGCTTGAACTACAATTTTGTGGTAAGCCGAACGCTTGAAATTTCTGCAGGAGTTGAGTATTCCTCAGGAAGAGGTTTTGAAGATAATGGACGTTTTACCAATGGTATGGGAGTCTGGGATTTGTTGACTGCCCCAAAAGTGAATCATTTTACAGGAAAATTTGAACTAAAGTATTACCGTAAAGGTTCTTTAGCTCCTATTGGGAAATACATTGGAGTTTCGTTGCAATATGGTCGTGCCTGGGTAAAGTCAGGAGAGCCTATTGAATACGGAACGGTGGTTAATGAGACTACTGAAAGTTCATTTTTCGTAAAAAAATATGCTTTAGGTGAGTCTTTTTCAACCACAACGGATATTACAACAAAGAGTATTTCAACTTTAACTCTTCAAGGGAAAGTAGGTCGAGTATGGCCAATTACTCAATTCATGTCAGTTGTAACGGGAATGACTTTCCCAGTAGGACATATTTTCTTGACACAGAGTAGTGTTATTCCTATTCCAAGCGTTTTTGTAGGGAATAACCCTTATACGCTTGAGGATAATTACAATCAGGAATGGGATCAATACATGATGTATTCCATTAAACGCTTCAACGGAATTGGAATGGAATTGTCCGTTAGGTTCCACATGTAAAATAGGAGAAGAATTTTAATTCGCTTTGGAGTATGGACTGTCGTTAATGTCGATATCCCATGCTTCTAGTGCTAAATTAAATTGCTGTTGAATTTCTTCATCCCATTGATTGTCGGTACGACCGACATCATGGTCATATTTAAAAGCAAATAAGGCGGTTTCTAAAATTGAATTATCCAGTCTATCGCTTTTAATTTCCTTGCCAAAAAGCTCAATCATTTCCTCATTAAGGAGCATTTTAGGTTGGCTTTGGAGAATGTGAATGAAAGTTATTCTACTTCCATTAATAATGCAGTTTCGGATTTTCTTTTTGCGATAATGCTCTTGCAGTTGCGGAAAACCTTGCGCTTTGGTAATTTTTACAATGGTTTTAAAGTTTTCTATAAAGATTTGTTCCCGAATCTCAGGTTCTTTCATATGACTCGCGTCTGATTCATTAATTTCTTCGAAAATGGCAATGAGTTCTTCGTCGTTTAAGGTATCACTTTGACTGATAGCGCTAAAGGCAAAAAGCAAAGAAAAACTGAGAAACAAAAGACGTATCATTTAGCTGAGTTTGTAAGAATTTTAATCGAGGAAGGTATAAACAATTCCAAAATTAACTCCTCCTGAATATAAATACTCTTTAATTGGAGCCTCAAAAGTAGAGCTTACTCCGTACGAAATATTAGGTTCTAAACGTATTCCTAAAGAAGGAGTTAGGTTGTATTCAATTCCAAAACTGGCAAGACTGGATAAATACCATTTAGAAGTTGTTGTTGGTGCATCTCCAGGATATAGCCAAAATGGTTCGTTGGAACGATCTAAAAAGAAAGTTTCCTTTTCTTTTGGAATGTGATCATAATAATCAAGCTCTACTCTCATTTGATTTTTAAGAAGATAATCTACCGAAAGTCCCATAGAGATATAAAAATTAAACTTTTTAATGGATTGGTTGAATTCGATCTTGATGGGAACTTTGACGAAATGAAAATTGTAGCGAATATCTGATCGTCCTTCATTATAAATGCCCTGATCATCTTGCCAATAAATATCTCTTGCCTGATAGCCATCATTGGCATAGAATAAGCCACTTTTTAAGCTAAAATGTTGGCTCATCCACCATTTTATGTCAATCCCCGAACAAAATCCCCATTTTCGTTTTTCTCTTAGGTTTCTTAAATCCTGATAATGGGAATTTAAATAACTATTCAGCGTATCTTCAACAGGAAGCGTTCTAAAACAAAGATTGGGCGAAAAATTAAGGCCAATGGAGAATTTTTTATCCTTAGAATGAGTTTGTGACCAAATCAATGAAGAAGCGCATATGGCAAATAGTAAGAAGGTAGATTTTAACATATGATAGAAGGTTACCGTAATAGATCAAACAAACATCGATTCTAAAAGTTACACTTAACTTCATCAAGCCCTTAATGAATCAGCGAATTGTTAAGTTGATGAGTATCATTTTTCAATCAGAATAAATTAAATAGCTTAGCTGAATTATTTTCAATACAAACAACGGTACACAAAACAGACTCATTCAATGAAAAATAACATTCTATTTATACTCTCTATTCCTTTTTTATTTACGAATTGCCAAAATCAACCAACAAGCCAAGAAGTTACAGAAGATAAAGATCCATTGATTCAGTACCTGGAAGAAAACTGGCAATCTCCCTCTGACTATGTCACCTCTAAATTTGAAGCTCATGATTACGTTTTTGTTGGTGAATACCATCGTGTACAACACGATGTTCAGTTAATTTTAGATGTGATTCCAAAACTGCATGATAAGGAGATTTACAATTTAGGAATTGAGTTCGCCGATTATCGCGATCAGCATTTAGTAGATTCTTTATTGGTTCTGGAAAAGTTTGACCGTGATTTGGCCAGAGAAATCATGTTTAAATCTAGTCCTGATTGGGGATATAAAGAATACATTGATATTTATGAGGTAGCGTGGCAAGTGAATCAAAAAGCCAAAGAAGAGGGTAAACCAATGTTTAGAGTTGTAAATCTAATGCCGCATTATGATCCTTGTAAAGAAGGTGGAGCCTGGAGTGAGGTAGATCCGGACCAGCATATGGCAGATGTTATTTTTAAAGAATTTGTTGAAAAGGATGAAAAGGCATTGATTTATTCGGGAAATCATCATGCTTTTACAAAATATCATCAACCGCTTTACGATTTTGCGAATGATACACTTTTAGGTTATCAAAGCAAACGAATGGGGAACATTATTGAGGATTCTTTAGTTGGAAAGACCTTTAATATATACCTACATGGAGCGTGGAGGTCTGCCAATGGATGGGGAGAACCAATGGTACGACCGGTAAACGGTGTTATTGATTCAATTATGATACAGTTTGAAAATAAGCCCGTTGGATTTGATGTTGTTGGAACACCTTTTGGTGAATTGACGAGTGATGATGGCTACTACATCAAAGGGTATCCCGATTTTAGGCTAGATCAATATTGTGATGGTTATGTGTACACCAAACCATTTAAAGAATACTATTTTGTAGAAATGGAAGAAGGCTATATTCATGAAGATAACCTGGATGATTTAAAACATTATCTCCATTGTCGTAATGTGCCACAGGAGTTGATTGATGCCTTTACTGTTGAAAATGCTAATGAGGAACTACAGGAAAAAGCCGAGGATCATTTTGGAAACTTAATGAAATAAGGGCTAATGGAATAGAGGAGGGCTTGTTTTGAATCGACTTAAATTCAAAACCTTATTTTTATTCTGTAAAAAGCCTCATATTCTTTGTGTTAACCTTAATTTCTTTTGGTGGAATAACCCAAATCCAATACCACATGCCGGCCGAGCATGAATTACATGAAGGTACCTGGTTACAATGGCCGCATAATAACCTTTATGGCCCTTTTTATGTGGACGACGTCGAATCTAGCTGGATAGCCATGACAGACGCTTTACAGAGTGGGGAAAAAGTGCATATTGTAGCGGTGGATAGTTTTGAGCTAGAAAGAATTCAGGATGTTTTGTCCGATGAGGATATTCCGTTTACAAATCTGGGCTTTTATGTTTATCCTAATGACGATGTATGGGTGAGAGATAACGGTCCAATGTTTGTGTTGGATACGAACGATAATTTGGCTTTGTTAGATTGGGGATTTAATGGTTGGGGAATGGACACTCCTTTTTCAAATTGCGATGCCGTACCTCCTTTAATTGGAGATGATTTAGGTGTTCCTGTTGTAGATCTAGGTGCAATGGTCTTAGAAGGTGGTGCTATTGAGCAAGATGGGAATGGAACATTAATGGCCACTCGAAGTTCAGTTACTCATTCCAGTCGAAATCCTGATTTGACAGAAGCTGAAATAGAGGACTACTTTTACCAGTATATGGGCATCACCCAAGTAATATGGTTGGATGGTGTTTATGGTTTAGAATTAACTGACCAGCATATTGATGGTTTTGCTCGTTTTGCGAATGATAGTACAATTATTACCATGAGTCCGGAAGATTTGACTTATTGGGAAGTAACAGCTTCTGATCAAGAGGTCTTATTCAATGCTACTGATACTGCAGGAGTACTTTATGACTTTATTATTGTTCCTTTAACACAAAACAACGTAACGACCACCTATGGTACCGATTTAGGCTACAAAGGATCTTATGTGAACTATTACATTGCCAATGAAGTGGTTTTGGTACCAACCTATGATGATCCAAGTGATGCCGTTGCAATTAGTATTTTAAGTAGCGTTCATCCCGATAAAACAGTGGTAGGAATTGATGTTCGTAATATTTACGAATATGGAGGAATGGTTCATTGTATTACGCAACAACAGCCTTTTTATGTCGCTTTAAATATCGAGGAAACAACACAAAGTAAAGTTGAAATTTATCCAAATCCAACCAATGGTTTTGTTCAAATTCCATCCTCTGAACTGGAACAAGTGGAATTGACCGATTTGCAGGGGAAAGAGGTTGCTTTTACCACTTTAACTAATGGAATTAATATCTCGAATTTGCCAGCAGGAGTTTATATTCTTAGTATTGATCAACAACAATTTAAGTTGGTGAAAGAGTAGGTGTTTAAAGATTTGTGAAGTGCTTGTAAATTGATTTTTCTCCTAATGTCAGTTTATACCAAAACCCATCAGATTCTTCACTAATTTCTATTTGGTCGTATTCAAAAGGAATTAGTACTTGATTTTTTTCATTAATTAGTCCCCATTTCGCTTCTTTTTCCATGATAAATTGATTGGAATGGTCATCCCAAATCAAAGCACTACTTACTCCCGTGTATTCAATTGGAATTATGAGATTTTCATCTTTATCACAAATACCATATTGACCATTCTCCTGGATAAAGAAATAAATAGGTGCATTAGCATAATAGTTAGTTTTATAGCTCTTTAATGTATAGCCTAATTTATATTTGGAAGATAAACGTCCTTCGTTCAGAAGAAAAACTCTTTGGTTATCCAGTATTATTAATGTTTGCTGATATTGTTCCTCTATGTCGATCCTAATTTTTTTATAGGTTTTTTTTGTAATAATTTCCATGGACTTAAGGTGAATTATCCCATACTCATCATTTTGTCTAAATCGAATGATCTCATTGCTATGCTGCGCATCCGTACTTTTTTGGAATATCTCGTACATGGTCGAAATTTCTTCATCAGCAAAGAAAGTAATATCACCAACCTCAGGCCAAAAGAAGGTTTGCTCTAAGGCATCAAAAGTGGGATCTAGGTATTTACCGTTAAATGGATTTATGAGTCCGAACTTGCCATTAGTCGATCGAAAAATTAGAAATTCATCACGATCAAATCGACTATGAGCATTATAGCCAGAAATGTTCATTGGGAAAATAGAATCACATTCAAAAGGCAGTTGTTGCTTCTTATAAAGGTCATAGAAAGTATAGGTGCCCGTTTTTTCTAGCTGAACGATCGTTCCACTAAGCATTTTAATAGAAGTATATTCAAAAGGCAGTATCGTTTCATTATTGAGATTAATTAATCCCCATTTGTCATCTTTTCTGACTGGCATTACAGGCTTACTTTCTGCCTCCTGGACAAGTATTTCCAACGAAGCCAAACTTTCTTCATAGGATTGATATAATTTCTGATTTTCATCAAAACTTCCATCACAAAAATCTGGGTAATCATCTATTTGCATTAGCCATTGTAATTGATTTTTTAAGTGATGCTGCTGAGCCGTTAAACCTTTGAATTTGTTTGAGAGTTCATCATAGATAGGAGGAATTTTAGTTTTTCCAAGGTCATTTATCAATCCGCTTTTACCATCTTTCACCGTCCAATAAAGCGTGTCATAGGTCAAATAACTATAACCGGTGCTTTGATGAGAGTAGATATTGTCATATTCACTTGGAACGATCTCTTTGTCAAATTTGGTAAGCCAACCTACTTTATCACCTTTTTGAACCTGTACAAAACCGTTTTGTAGTGGTATTATTTTTTGATAATCGAACGGAATTGTAACTTTATTAGACTCAGTTATAAGTCCGTAGATGTCATTTTTGCCAGCAATATAAAGTTCTTCAGGGGCGAGAATAGGATGAATGCTGCTATATTGAACTGTCTCTAAATAATCATATTGACTCAAAATGTTTTCCTCTTTATTTAAAGAAGGTTTTGTTGGTCTTATTCCTCGGTTATCGTGATTATTATAAGGTGGTAAATCGATTTCTTCCCCGTTTAAGTTATAGCAGTAACGTTCATTATTTCCAGGATTATAGAAAGCTAGAAAATAGGGTGACTCATCATGGGTGTAAAAAGAGATATGATAAGGATTCCCTTTTATTCCAAAGAGAATATTGCCATTGTTCTTGAGATCAAAAATAAATGTTGAATCAGTTTTTATATCATAGGCAGCCTGATAATTATATTGACTTCTATCTACTTCAATTATTTTTTCAAAGCGAGGAGGAATTACAAATTGCTTTTTGTTCCCATTGAACAAACCGACCATTCCGTTTTCTGAATCTCTTACTGGCATGAGGTGATGACGGTATGTGTCAAGATTTAAACCAATTTCTGAAAACTGAGGAGCTAAAACTTCCTTACCATACCGGTCTAAAAGTCCTAGTTTGTCATCTTTCTTAACAATGGCATAATAGCCAATAAAGTTTTGACATTCATTGTAGTCACCATAGAATCGTTCCGTAAAATCAGTCATGGCTAAATAACCCGTTTTTCCCTCTCGTTTAAACGGGAAGAGAGTATCTAAATAAAACTCCTTATCATCAATATAATCGTAGATAGGAGGAATGATCTCTTTTTCATTACTGATCACACCGAACTTCCCATCTTTCTTGACCAGGTAATACCCATGCATGATTCGATAATCAAAAGACCTTTCAAATTCGGGATGAAAGATCAGTTCATCATACAAAGCAGGGATAATTTCGGTTCCTTTTGTGTTAACCGTAATAGTGTCTCCAGCATCGGTTAAATAATGTTGAAATGCATAGGCGTAAGGCGCAGAAGGCCATTTTTCTTTACGAATTTGAGTGATAAGTTTTGGTTTTTGAAGAACCTTACCGTCTTCAGAAACTATAGCAGTTTTGCCCCCTTTTTTGCTAGTGAAATAATCTAGTCTGGTATATGAGAAATGGTCATGCTTTATTGGTACAATTAGTTTTCCTTCAGCGTTAATAATACCATATTGGTCCTTGGAACCAACCATGAAAAAGTCTTTTTGAAAAGGTAAGATATGCTCATATGAAAAGGAAGATAATTGTTCTCCGTCAGAACTAAACAAAGCTTTTTTTGCTCCTTTTTGAACCGCAAAGTAGGATTGATAACCTTTTGTTATCCACTCAATTTTACTGTATTTTAAGGGAATAATTATAGTGCCGTACTGGTCTATTACTCCGTACTTCTGGTTTTCTGAAACAATCTCTAGTTTCGCATCAAAAGAGATTGTAGGAATGAGGTTATAATTACTGACTTTTTTCTTTTGAAAGGATAGGTCTAGTTCCTGTTTAAGGCAAAACCATTGTTCATTTTCTTTGTAATAAACGAGATGCCCTTTTAAGTCAATTTCTTCTCTATCATATTTGAAATCTAGAATAGGAGTGAAGTCAGCGCCTAAAATACCATACTGCCCATCCTTTTCAGCTAAAATAATTAAACGTTCATCTTCGCTACTGTATCTATCATCCCAAAACAAATTCCGGTTACGGCTAATGATTTTGTAAGGAAGTAAGGACTCTTCCAGTTCAAAATTGTGAATCTCAATATCCCCATTGTTATTTATCAAGCAATAATGCCCGTTTATGTGCATGGCGTCTTCGTATTCCACGGGAAGAACAATTCCTTTTCCTTTTTGAAATACACCAATATTTTGATCTTTCCCAATAATGAGCACATTGCTATAATCTAATGCACAATAAAAATCATGCGCCTCAGGAATTAACAAATCATAATTTTGATCAAATAAGTAAATGGAGTCTCCTTTTTGAGCAGTAATAAATCCCAATTGATAAAAGGGGTGATATTGATTGTAGTGCGAGAAATGATCATAGATACACGGCAAAATTTCATTTCCTTTTTGGTCTACAATTCCATACTTTCCCCGTTTCCAAACCTCAAAACAATTGTCATTAAAGGATTTTAATATTCGATCATAATAATAAAGTGAATCCTTAGTATAATTGGAGTGTTGACTGTAGATTGAGAAGTTTAAGAAGAGTAAAAATAGGAAGTATAGGTGTTTCAAAATAGTCTGTTTTTACTTATAATAAAAATGTGCGAAAGGTTACGTTTGTAATATTGTGAGCCATTAAACTTACTAAAAGAAACATTGCGAATTTGTATGATGAGTATTTGGTTTAATTTTTTAGTATTTGACATCATTTTTGGCGCGTAAATTGTAGTAAGGGCAAGCAAAACGATATAAATGAATCAGAACCTCCTGCTCATTCTTTTACTTAATCTATTTAATGCCTCGGCCTTTTCACAGTTCGAGTCTTTATTTGGAGAACCTCCGAAAGATGAGCATGATACACTTTATTTTCCAATAAATGGAGATGTTCAACTGGTTGTGATTAATCGTTATGATACCTGGAGAAGAGTTGTTGATTTTCATGATGCGGCTCAACCACGAGCTCTATCTTACGCACAGGTTTTAGGTCCAGCTCCTCAAAATACCTACATTTTTAGAAACGAAAAAGGAGAAATACTTAAAGTATATAATAGCCCAACTCCTTATTATTCTTCCAAAGTAAAACTTGCCAATCTACCGAATAGCATGGATGCGAACTTAGCAGAAACCTTAAAGGGAGCAGGTTATACGAATGCCTCCATGATGAGTTTAAATTCAATCGAGGATTGCAGGCTCTACAATAATCACTTACTTTTTCCAGGTGATTCAACATTTGTTGGTTTAATGGACTTGAGAGGAGAAGAGGTTGTTCCGGCCATTTACAATAGTATTTATCCCTATGATGGTCGTGATGATATCCCCAATAAGTACCTGGTTACTTTAGGTGATAAATTCGGAATGTTAGATTCAAACTTTAATGTTTTGTTTGCTCCCGTTTATACCGGCAAAAGTAGTAAGTCGAGGGAAGGTTTAAGATATGTCGGTCACGATTGGGTTTATGATCATATTATAGCTTTTAAAGGAGAGAATTGTGGATTGATTAGTGAAGAAGAGGAGGTTTTAATTCCTTTTGAATATGAATACATTACGTCTGGCCATGATTCAATGTACTTGGCTTATGATTTTAATGAAATTCTTCCAAGAACCAAAAATTTCTGGGGTGGTATGCAAAGTTGTACAGTTTATGATAAAGATTTTAAGCTATTAGCTGATATTCAGGGTTATGATCGGATTGAATATAAAGGTGTAAAGCAGTTTTTGGTGTCTAAGAATGGAAAACTCGGGAAGATAAATCACTTAGGGGAGATCATTATACCTCTTGAGTATGATGATATTGCCTATGAAAAAGGTAATTATATGGTTAAAAAAGATGGTTTATGGGGATTGATAAGTCTTGAAGGAGATCGTTTATTGGCCTGCGAGTTTGAAGGAATTAATATTTACGGAGCAACTATTTATGTGATGAAAAATAATTTAACCGGCATTTACTCGGCCATTAATTATCAAATGGTTGCTGGACCACAGTTTAAGGAAAAATATTGGGAGAAGGGCGAATATATTTTGAAGGATACAGTTGAAAGGTATGCTTCTGTTCAATACAAACCAGATAAGTGCATTTATATTTCGCCGGATGGAGAACAGCAGTTACTTTGGGAAGAGGAGAAATAGATGAGGCATGTTTTTAAGTTTTGAAAAATTGAAAGAGCTTTATTAATCGTAAATGAAAATGAATCGATATTTTATAATCATAGTTTTATTTAGTCTGTGTTCTACGCAAGTCTTTTCGCAATTTCCTTTTTCACTTAAAGATCCTCCTAAAGAAACTCCGGACACGCTATATTTTCCTGTAGATGATGGCATTCAGTTGGTTGTAATTAACCGTTATGATACCTGGAAAAAAGTTGTTGATTATCATGAGATGACACAACCTCGAGCTTTATCCTGGTCAGATGTTTTGGGACCGGCTCCAAGTAATACATACATTTTTAGAAATGAAGCTGGGAAGATCATTAAGATGTATAATTCACAGAGGGGGTATGGGGCTGGACTTGGTTTTTCTAAGGCTGTAACAGATTCTGTTAGTGGTAACTTCCAGTTGCTAAAAGCTCCGGCTTTTGTTAATGCCAGCGAAATTGTTCTCTATTCGATTGAAGATTACCGGCTTTTCAATGAACATTTGAGGTTTCAAGGAGATTCAGGTTTTGTAGGGATCATTGATTTAAGAGGCGAAATTGTCGTTCCACCGATTTATCACGGTATTCGTCCTTATCAGGATCGAGATCATAAAAACGATAAATACATTGTTGATTTGAATAATAAATACGGGATGTTGGATTCTAACTTTAATGTTTTGTTTGATCCGATTTATTCAACCCGAAGTGGTCGAGAGTATAGTAATTTGGGGTATCCCGAACACGATTGGATTTATCGCTACCTGGCAGCTTGTAAGGAAAAAGGTTGTGGACTTATTAGTGTAGAAGGTGAAGTAATGATTCCATTTAAGTACGATCATGTTATGGCAGGGCATGATACCACTTTTCTTGCTTATAAGTTTGATGAATCTTTAAAGAGAGACGACCATTTTTGGATTAGTGCAACAAGTTGCGTTGTGTACGATAAAAACTTTGATGTTCTGGGCGAAATTAAAGGGTATGATCGGGTACAATATTATGGTGTAAAGTGTTTTCTGGTCTCTAAAAAAGATAAACTTGGAGTACTTGATCATTTTGGTGAATCTATTTTAGCTGTTGAGTATGATGATATTGGTCGTGAAAACGGAGCCTATGTAGTATCAAAAGACGGAATGATGGGAATTATAAGCCTAGAAGGAGACGTTTTATTGCCGCTTCAATTTGAAAGTCTGGATATTTATGGTTCAGCCATTTTTGTAACGAAAAATGGCTTGGTAGGTGTTTATTCATCAAAAGATTATAGTTTGATCACAGAACCGCAATTTCAACGAAGGCATTGGGATATGGGAAAGTATATTTTGACCGATCAGGATGGAAGACAAGCTTATGTCCAGTTTGATCCGGATAAAAGCTTTTATGTGTCACGAGATGGAGAAAAGCAGGTGTTGTGGGAGAAAGAAGAGAAATAGGAAGTTCGTAAAAACTCTCAGATTTATCTTATCTCCATAGTTTTACCGCCATAAGTATAGGAACCCTTATATAATCCTATTCCATGTCGATTTTGTACCACAATTTGTTTTTCTTCTTCTGTTAATCTTTCAAAGAAATAAGGCAGGTATTGACAGTAAAGTTGTTTTTCAGAAAACCTGACCCTTTGACAATCGATTATATAAGCGTAATAGAAAGGAGGTAGTTCTCCCTTATAGAGGGCTTCTTTTAAAATGGAATGAAAATTGGCTTCAGTTGGAATTAATCCAAAATGAATAAGGATGGTAATGGCTTGATTCAACCCTTTCGGTCCAACTCTGGCTTCGCTAGGAAATCCCTTTTCATTAATGGCTTTAATCAGTGCTTTCGTGTTGAGTGAGTCTGTTTTTTGCCAATTTTCTACAATTAATTGGCCTTCTATTAGCTTAGTACTGTCGACTTGTGAATGAGGCAAAGCTTTAGCCATATCAACATAACGAACGGCCTTAATGCTTTTACCATTTCGTACTTCTTGGTCCAGTTGGTAGAGACTGTCAATAAAACTTTGATACGATTCATCAATTGAGTTTTTTTGCTCTTCAATTAACTCATCGTATTTGTTTTCTAGGTCTTCATTCTTGGTTTTTTTGGCTGCTTTTAAGGCTTGATTCAATGAGGTAGTAGGCAGGAACCCCAATTCGTTTCTAGCTTTTTCATATTGTTCTATAGCCAAAGAATATTCTTTGACCTTCATTGATTGTTGTGCACTGTCAATAGCCGAATAGTAGGTTAAATGACTGTTTTGTCCGCTTGATGAAAGCTGAATAAATAAAACTAAGGCAAGGAAAATAATTTTGGACATTGTGGTTTTTGTTGAAAACAACGTCCTCTTTAATTATTGTTACAAATTAAGAGGGCCACGATTCTGTATGTTTTGCTTTCAATCAAAAGCCTTTTATCGATAAGTTGTGAAAGGAGAGCATTATTCATCAGTTTTAGTAATACTGTATTTTACATTCAAGATTGAATCATTTCTTAAGTAATAATCGTAATCTGCTCCCCAGCAATGACCATTTGGAGTAGAAATAAGAACTAATGTATCTCCATGAAATTCGTAATAATGAGAGTGAGAATAGTTACCATAATCAATAATTAAGGAGTCACTATCTATTTGGTAATTGTATTGTTCTGCCTCATTAAAGTCATCTCTAAAATAATGACAAAAGGAAGAGTCATAATAATAATAATAATAATAATAATAATAATAATAATAATAATAATAATGGGTTGGTCTATATCTTTCATATACAGTATGGAAGCTCCGATCTGGATCATCAAAATATTTGTGTTGATAGGTTCTTTTTACGAGTTTCCAACACCCTAAAACATCTTTTGGAGTTCCTTTTGTTCCTCCAGGTAGCCGATAGGTGTCTGCGTATTTATGATTTGCATCACAGAACTGATCCATGATTTCCATTCCAATTTTCATGGTAATGGCGCGTATCGCAAATGAGGCGATAATAATTAATCCTGTTACATAAAGGATGTATTTGAAGAAAGGAATTTGATATGGAGCTCGCCTTCGCACTATACTAAAATGCGAAAATGGATTGAGAAGCCGGTGTAGATTTTAGTAAAGTGTATTAAACTTTATGGATTCTGTCTGTTCTTTTGACTTATCTTCTAAAAAACGAAATTACATCTAATTATTTCACAATTCCATCCATCCACTCAATAGTTGTTTTTGCAACCTCAGAATTGTAGTTTTCCATTAGAAACTTTCTGTAAAGGCCAGCATTGAGAGTTTGTATGTTTTCTTCCATCGAATTAAATTCAACAAAACCATGATCGGCTTTAGGTATAACTAGAGCGGTAGCGTGATCAGGATTGGCAGAATTGACAGCTCTTTCAATGGTGTAAATGTGATTTGCATTGAGCGCTTGGATATCATATTCTCCGTGTAAGGCTAAAACATGTGATTTAACCTTTGACCATTCGTTGACAAACTCTATGTGATGAATGGTTGACCAATAGGTATAATGCCTATCCATGAATTGCCCGTTTTTGAAATCTTCCAAAATGCCTTCTCTTTCCAGCATTTCATAAAAGGTTTTGTTCTGGAGTATTTCTTCGTTGGATTGTTGATCAACGAATAGAGCATACCAAAAAGGTGTTGAATTACGAATGTCTCGTTCAATTTCAGCGTAGGGAAGGTTGAACATTTCTCCCTGAACCCGTGTCAATTCTTGCATATACTCAAACCAACTGTTAACCGCAGTTCCGTAAGTGATAACGCCTTTAGGACTGAGTTCCGGAGCTAGTACAGGGGCAATAAGTCCTCCAATTGAATGGCCGAATAAAAAGATGTTACTTGAGTCAATTCGGCTGTCTTTTTGAAGTGTGAGATAAGCTTGTCGAAAAGCTTCAGTTTCTTCATTAAAATCAAGATCGTAACATCCTTTTTCACAATCACTATCGCCCATACCTGGTTTCTCAACACGGTAAACGGCATACCCAGATTTTACCCAATCATCAATTAAACGCCGAATTGTAATGTCAGGAACGGCTGCTAATTCTACTGACTGGCACATGTATCCCTGAATATAAAATACAACTGGAGGATTTTCTTTGCCTTTAGGTAAGTGAAGAATAGATCTCAATTGATTCCCTTCATAAACTACCTGTTCATAGTGCACATCCGCATATTCTGAAGTTTCTTTTGGACGCCCAATAGCCTTGCCTTTAACCGTTTTGGTTTTTCCATCTCGAATATATCGTAATGAAATACGATCATCTTCGCGCAGATTGCTGATTAATGAAAGAACCTCCTGAATACTATTGACCTCTTTTTCATTAACTTCTATTAATACATCTCCGGCTTCAATTCCCAATTCGTCAGCCGTCGCTTCTGAAAATACATGGGGAATATAAACACCTTGAAGTTGACCTACGTTATGAGCTTTAGCTAAAGAATCCGTCATTTCTTCAAGGTGTATTCCCAATGAAGCTCTTCTTTTTAACGATTCAACCTGAGAATGTCCTAAAAGAGAAAGACAAAGAACAAAACAGAATAAAAGTGCTAATTGTGGCTTCATATTTTTATGCTTTACGGTTAGGGTAGTGATATACTTTTTCATCCATTTCTTTTAAAATGGCGTTTAGTCTAGGCTTAAAACCTTCAGGGCAATGGTTGGCACATTGTTCAAGTGTCTTTTTAGCTTTCTTTCCTTGATCTAAATAGTAGTATGCAACTCCAGAAAATAAGAGCATCCCCCAATCATTTTCATACCTTTTTAAACCTTTTTGCATCAGTTTTAATGCTTCTTCATCACGCTTTAATTGTAATAAAGTGGCCCCCATATAATGTGCGTCGTCAACAGAAAATTCCATTTCAAATGCTTCCTGAATTGCACTTTCAACTTCTGTAGATTTTCCTAAGGCATCCAAAATTTCAATTTTAGTACTGAGGTTTGTAAAACTCTTATGAGCAGCAAAACCGCCAAATCCACCATTAATTGATCGATTTACCCAATCCAATGCTTCTTCCAGATTGGTGTTATGTCGCAGACACCATGACGCAGCATCATTCCAGGCTTGCCAGCGATAAGTATTTTCACCATTTAGTTCATATCGAAAGCGTTCAATTGTGGTTTTTTCAAGATCGACAGACAATTCAAATGGAATCATACGATCTCCCCAGCTCAAGGCCACAATACAGCTGTTTTCGGTTCGAGATAAAAAGGAGTAGATGAGATGCTCACTAAATTGAACTGTTGTATCTGTTACTTCTACCTTTAAAACAACATCATTTTGCTGATCCAAATAATAGCTTCCCCATAAATTATCGGGCTTCACGAACAATAATTCATGCGAATGTCCATTTGGAATAATGTGAAAACCGTAAGAACCTGCTTCAAGTGGTTTTCCTTCAATAAAAACATCCGTATCAAAACTGATAGTAGTGTTTTCATTAGCTCCTGCCCGCCAGGCAATAGGATTTCCGTTTTGAGGTATAACTCCTGGATTATTCCAAACATCACGACCTCTGACAGAAGGGCTGTTGTAATTAATTGTTATTTCAGTAACACCAATTTGTTGACTCACACTTGCCGCCGGGCTAGCGGCAGGCATTCGTAATGTGTGAAATTGAGCAGATAGATTTAAGGTTAATAGCGAAAAGACAGTAAGCAAATAGTGTTTCATCTGACAGTTTTAGACAAAATTAAAGGGATGAAATAGGAGAGAAGGGGTAAAAATTGCTAATTCTTAAAATTGGATGGATCAAAACATCAGTGGAGTTGTAAATCCTTTAAAAAGAGAAAATATCCTTTGGTATAAATGCTTTTTGAGAGGAGAGAAGAAACCCGTATTTTTAGTTTGTCTCTTGAGCATTAATGATACAAAAAGGATCCATAAATAATATTCAAAAAACACCTTTGCCAAATTATGGTGAAAGTAAATGTTTGGTATCCAATTTAAATCGTTTTGAAAAGCATGCCCATCAATCACCTTTATCACTGAAAATGGTTGTTGAAGGAACTGAAAACTATAAGGTAGAAGGAACTTCTTATCGACTTAAGGCTGGGAATTATATCATCATTAACGAAGCGGATGAATTGGAGTTAAATGTGGATTCCAAAACCAAAACAAAAGGTATTTGTATTTACCCTCCTAAGGCTTTGTTAGATGAAGTTTATCAGTATCAGTTAGAAAATAAAGTTGATTTGTTGGAGAGAAAAGATACTACTGAAAAACTGCGGTTTACAACTAAGATTCAGCCCTTGGCTATGAAGTCTAAAACAGCCCGTTTTGTGCAATCACAGTTTAATTCTTGCAGTAGATTGACATCAGATGAATGGCTGGCATTTTATATGCAATTGGCTCATTTTATGGTTGAAGATCAATTGGAAATTGAAGGGAAGCTGAAACACTTAAAATCAACCAAAAAGTCCACCAAAGAAGAACTCTTTCGGCGGGTTTCATTAGCTCAGGAGTATATTCACGATCACCCTCACGAACGTCCTGACCTGGATGCTTTAGCACAACTCACTTCCTTGTCTAAATATCACTTTTTAAGGAGTTTTAAGAGTGTGTTTAATTGTTCGCCTTATCAATACTTGCTTCAAATGAAATTGAGCGAGGCTAAGCAATTAGTGTTTCAAGGTTGTTCTTACGTTGAAGCAGCCGAGCGAGTGGGGTATTCTGACCCGAAGAATTTGCGTAAAGCGTTGAGGGGATTGGGGTGACTCCATATGAGTTATGAACCTCTAAAATTATCCAATTGTTCCTCGAATTCAGCGAAATCAATAGATGTGCTATCTAAAACAATGTCACTATAGGTATAGTTCAAATCAACTGCTGGGAATTCATTTCCAAATTGAATAAATTGAAAAGAAGAATCTAAATGAGAAGGCCAGTACCAGGTTTCAATTAGGCTCTTTTCAAAATCTAACAGAATACATTCCCCCCAATTTACTTCATCTTTTAACGAATGAAAAGAAATAAAAATTAGATAAGAATCATTTGAGAAATCTTCATAAGGATTGAATCTTGGAGTTGTCTTCCATCCTCCAATTTCTACAATTGAATCGACATCCTTATCCCAGCAAACAAACTTTTGATCTTCTAATGGTTCAATAATGTCCTCCATAATGAGTTTTCCAAATTCATTTGGTAGTAAACTCATATTGTCTATAAAGCTTTGATTATAGACGGTACCACTGGTATCGTAAAAAGATTGATCAATACTATCAGCTATAAAGTCATCTAGAAAGTACTTGGTAGAGGTATGAGGTAATGATTGCTGGGGATTGGAGTCTTTACAGCCTTGCACGAATAGCGCAATTGAAATTAAGAATCCTATGAATGAGGTTTTCATTATTGTTTGAGTTAATTATTGGTAAATCTAGTAATAGTTAGTCGTTGTTTACTTTTTTAATTAAAGTAGGAGGTTGTTTATGTCTCCAAAGCATAATCAGCACAATAGGTGAAAACCACCTGAACCGTATAAACACGGTATTTCCAATTTACCGTATTTATGGTCTGTTTTAGAGCAAGGAGTAGACGTAGTTTTGACAAAAAATATAAATCTAAACTCATTTAAAATGTCAAAAAAACATTACGTTAATTGCACCATAAATAATCAAACTTCAGAAGATATTGTTTATTCCCCCAGCTCATCTTCTTATTACTTTGATCAGGGCGAATTTTATGATGAACCAACAACAGTAAACGCCGGACAGACCATTGAAGCTTTTGAAGCAGGTAGTACAAGTCACTATCATGGTGTTACCGGCTGGGTTCAATATGAATTATCGGACGGAAGTAATTTATACATCATGTTTAATAATCCGCATAGCCATGATGGAACTGGGTCTACGGGAAACCAATGGCTCTATGCTTGTACCGATTCGTATTCAAAATATTCTGCTGTTATTGATTCATCTGGATTCATCGATCCTGTTACTCCAATGGCTGATGATACTATTTCACCAATAGTAAATGTGTATTTAA
>JAKSBJ010000214.1 GCA_022361195.1 Flavobacteriales bacterium | reverse complement strand
TGAAGGAATAAAGGCTGTGATTTTTTCCCAGATTTTATTGGCCAGATCAAAGTCCTTATAGATAACCCTGCTATTGTTTCGAACTGTTTTTATCATTCTTTGACCAGATGGAGTAGTAACCGTGGCCTCTTCATATCCTATCTCTTCGCTAATACCAATGAATGATAAACATTCTTCCTGGCTTAAAAAATTGTCGATGGTAAAGACATCAGTTGTGAGGTTATTCTTGATCATTGTTTGATAAGTTAAGTTTACCTGTCTTTAGTTGTTCTTTTTTGTATTCAAAATGATTAACATAACCAAAGTACCATTCTTCATTTTCATAAACAAATTTCATTGGAGGAGGTAGAGGTGATCGTGCATGATTCTCTATTTGAACATACTGGTATTTAAGGCTAATGATTAATTCGTCTCCATCTTTCGGGGTATAATCAAAGTCAAATTCAGCATTTTCGTTAAGGGCATTAGTAACAAAAACGGCTGTAAGTTCTGCGTTTAGCTTTTTAGCTGGAAGAACCAGTTCTCCTATGATCTTTTTCTTCTCTTCGGTACTGTATTTACGAATTGTTCTTTCTAATCTCCATGAATAAAATAATTTATGATATTCTGTTTTATCATTCAAGATTCTATAGGCCTGAACTTGAGATTTGAGATCGTCAGATTCTTTTAATTCACAGGTACAGAAGGTTAGATGCTTTTTGTCTTTACACATGGATATGAGGTTTAAAATAATCTCTTATTCAAATATATAGCTTATCCTCAGTGTACTGAACTTAAAGACTAAAAACGCCAGCCCAAAGTCAAATCAGAATGGAGATTGATGGAAGAGTTTGAAGGAATATACTGTTCACTTAAGCCTGCTTTTAAATCAAATCTCCCATCCAACCACTCTTAAATTAATTCTACCTGACCTTCTTCAAAAAGTAGCATTGTTATTTTCTACTTTACCTCCAATCATCAGAAATAGCAAACGTGAAAAAGTATCAATTGGCTGAATGGCATCCCAATGCTCAGCTAGTTGTCCATTTTTTAGCCGAAATGTATCGGTAATGATGAATCCCTTTTTCTCATTTCCTCTATGTTTTGCTTTCATCGTAGTGTGACTGTGCAAGACAACGTACTCACCGTCTGCCGAAATTCGTTTTACGTCAAAAGAATATTCAGGAAATCGTTTGGTCATGGTCTTTACATAGCTTATCAGACCTGATATTTCATTAGGAATAGCCCTGTTATGTTGTAAATAGGAATTGTCTCCATGTTTTTGGAGCGTATAATCAAAATCGTGTTCGTTCATTAGGTGCTGGAAGAAGTCAACAACTACTTCTACGTTTTCTTTTTCCTGAGGTGTCCAATGATTCTGTAAATGATTTTGTAATTGAATTTTAGGTGTCTCTTTTATCGTTTCCATGATTTTAGTGATTTAATATGGATTGTTTGTATTGGTTATAGTTTTCAGTGATCAGTTGATAAGCTGTCTCTTTGTCTTTTTCGGCCTTTTCAAGGTCTTTATCTAAGTTTAAATCCGGATTGAATTCCAGAACGTTGTATTTGCTCCATAATGTTAGCTCTAACAAAACCGGAGTTAGTGATAGTCCCCTTGAGGTTAAGAGGTAGATGTTTGTTTTCTTATTGGTTGGAAGTTTTACTTTTTCGATGAGGTCAAATTCTTCCAACATTTTTAATCGTGTAGATAGAATATTAGTAGCGATAGATTCTGGACTTTCAGTAAAATCCTTAAAAGTGCTCTTGCCTTCAAAGAGCATTTGCTTTATTACAACCAGTGACCATTTGTCTCCGAGTATATCTAATGCGGAGGTGATGGGACACTTACATCGGAAGTCAGTTTTCATAAAATTTCATTTTCACTTGCAAAACAAAAGTAATAATTATATTTTTGCTTGCAAAATAAAAGTAAAAAGAAAATGAAAAAAGTTTTATTAACCGGAATATCAGGATTTATTGGGCAGCATTGTGCTGTAGAATTATTAAAGAATGGCTATGCTGTTAAAGGCTCAATAAGAAGTTTATCAAAGGCCGATAAGGTGACCAATGTGATTAAAGAGCAAATTGATCCAAAGGGAAATTTAGAGTATTGCGAATTAGATTTATTGCGTGATGAGGGTTGGAGTGAAGCCGCTAAGGATTGTGATTTTGTCATGCATGTAGCATCTCCATTCTTTTCTAAAATTCCGAAAGATGAAAATGAGTTAATAAAGCCCGCAGTTGAGGGAACTTTACGCGCTTTAAAAGCAGCTCATGAAGCAGGAATCAAACGAGTGGTTTTAACGTCCTCTATGGTGGCCATGTTAGGAGGTGTAGTTGGAGATGAAAACATTAACCAAAACAGTTGGACAGAAGTCAATGCTAAAAATGCTACAGCCTATTTAAAGAGTAAAACATTGGCTGAAAAAAGTGCCTGGGATTTTGCAAAAAAGAATGAAATGGAATTGGTAACAATTCATCCGGGACCAGTTTATGGGCCACCACTTTCTAATAATTTATCAGGTGAGTCGATGAGTTTGTTCAAGCGAATCCTAACTGGAGAATTAAAGCAAATGATCAATGCTAGCATCAACATGTCTGATGTAAGAGATGTTGCTAAAATTCACGTTCAGGCTCTCGAAAATGAACAAGCTGCCAATCAACGATTCATTGTGGCTACAGAAGTTGCCTATTCTTTCCCTGAAATAACGAAGCTCTTAAAATCTAAAGGCTATGAAAAAGTAGGGACCGGAGTAGCTCCCAACTTCATGGTTAAACTCCTGGCTACTTTCAACAGTGAGATGAAAGGAATGATGCCTTACCTTGGAAAAAAGTATGAAGGTGATGTCAAGAAAACCATGAGCCAATTCAATTGGGAACCGGTTCCATTTGAGACAATGGTTCTGGACACCGCCGAATCCGTACAGCGAATTTTAGATAAGCAGGCCTAGATAAAAAACGTCCTTCTTACTTCAGGATAAACGGATTTCCATGTCTTCCAATTCCTTTGGCAGGAGGGAAGATGCAAAAGTTTAGCATGAGCTCATGAGTCCCTTTTCCGTATGGGTCCAGCCGATTAGTCATGATGTCAAACGAATAACCGATTTGCATCATGTTTACACGGGTGCTTGCCGCAGGAGAAAAGGAACAACCTACGCTTAGTGCTACGGCATCTGCCATTCGATACGAAAATCCTCCCCAGAGGTAGGTGTGATTATTGAGCCAAAAATCGCCAAGAACATTGAGGTCAAAAATCGCGGTAGCGCCATCTGCTTTGATTAGTACATTGGGTTTAATGTCAACTTTTCGTTGGGTATTGAGCGTAAAATTATAGCCTGCCAATAGGTAATAATGTCTTGCCACCGAAAAGTTGATTTTATCCAATGATGATGGAGCTAAGTGCGTGGTAGAAAATCCGACGTAATAGGGAGCGGTGTTACCATGCCAATACAATCCTAAATTTAGGTCAAAAGCAGTTCCGGATGTAGCCTGTGGTATGGAAGGATCTGCTGAGGCTACGGTTTGAGGTGGAATCCAGTCGGGCGAAAAGCCAACGTTAATGAATCCAATTCCTAAACCGCCACTTAAAATTCCGAATGATGTTGGGAGGTGGTAAGCTGCATTTACCGTTAAGGTATTGTTTCTTTGAAAGCCAATAGCATCATTGGTAAAAGATAATCCAGCGCCAAAATTTTGTCGGGGAAAATTACCCTGAACATTGAATAAGGTGGTGTTAGGGGCGTCCTGAACTCTGTCCCATTGATTTCGATAGACAAATGTTCCACAATACCCTTTAGTACCAGTAGTGGCAGGATTAAACGACATTTTATCAAAAATGTAGTGGGTGAGTTGTTTGTCTTGCTGCGCAAACGACAGTTGAAGTGATATAAAGCACATTAAAAGAGTTAATCCAAGTTTCATAGATTGATTTTTTAATGTTACTAATCATCTATGTCCGGGATTGGAAATGGTAACCGAGAAGGGTTAATTGGGAAACGGCCAATTTTGGGTGTTATTTGAATGTCAAAGCATGAAAGGGCTTCATCATTAAATCAGAATGTGTGGTTTTATCATTGCTCATATAAGTGATGATTACATCCGCGACATTGTCCTTGTGTAAATAGACCATTTGTCCATATTTATAGCCTTCTCCAAAGTCACAGTTGAACTCAAAGAATGAAGATCCACCAGCATCGGCATTAAATTCTTTTTTTACCGCTTGAGGTGGAAAGGGACCAATATCCATGCTCGCCCCAGCTGTCATGTTTAAAACGTTGGATTGAACTCTCCCTTTGTAAATAGAATTGGGGTTAACCATAGTGCAATTGGTATCAAGCTTACACTTTTCATAATCTGCAATTGTGGGTTTGAGTGACCAGATTGAATATCGAACTTCAAAATTGGCTTTTGTATCCTTAATGGCGAAACTGTACCAAAGATCTTTATTTTCTTTAACATAGGTTTCTTTGTAGCCCTCGGGCATTGTAAACTTTAATCCCAAGGTATCAATATAGTTTTGAAACTCTTCCGTCTTGACAATTTTGTCTTTGTTGTCTGAGATTGTAAATGCAGTGATGAAACTGGTCAAAATAAATAGTCCGATGATTTTTCTTTTCATAGTTTGTTGTTTTGATTCACTCAATTGAATCGGGATTGTTTTTCAAGATAATTTTATTAGGAGACTCTTGTTTGAATTCGAGTTCTACCTCTTCAAATATCTTACGGAATTTAGTGATATCATCGTCATTAGGAGATTCTATGGTTTCATGTATGAGATCGCTTGAGCTTATCGAGACATGGTGTAAATCAATGTCTAAGGAATTCATGATTATCTCGAACTCATCAAAATTAATATGCTTCCGTTTTTTTGCTTTTTGAATTACCTCTTCCAGACTTGGCTCGGTATAATCAAAGACTGAATTTTGCTTAAAAATTTTCTTTTCAATGAAATGATCATGAAATTCTACCACTCCGAGACGTCTTTTTTCCTGAGTTTTTTTATTAAAGTAAAATGGACCAGAACCTACTAACATATATCGGTCGTTCCCTCCAGATTCTTCAAACTCTCTGCTTACATAAAAAGCAAACAATTCATTCTTATCCTCGACTATATCTTTTACTACATAGTCTGAGCCTAAATAATCTTGTATTTCTTTTTTTGTCATCTAGAAATTTAGATCTTAAAGAATAAGAATACACATTTTCACCAGAAGTCACAAAGACGACCCTGCTTTTCTTCTCCAAATAAAAATGACTGCTCCAAGTAGTAAGAGTATTAACCCAATAGTAATAGGCCATTGAGAGGAATTCTCCTCCGTTTTGTCTCGAGCTCTTTCTTTGATTAGATCATTTAAATGTTGATGGTGCATTTCAAAAGAAGGAGAAGAAAATTCATAAGTTTCAGCGGCTTGATAATAATTACGAAGCCAGGTGTGATGTCTTTCTTTGGGACATCTGACAAACATGATATCAGCAAGATCGGCATATAAACTACCCACAATTTGGTTAGGAGGTTTTACGAATAAGGTGCGCTCTTTTAACTGATAAATGATGTCACCGGCATATTCGTCTAAATCATAATTGTGAATGTTCTCGGGCATTTCATTCTCTCCGAAATCCAGCCCTAAAACAGAAAAGTTGGCTTCATCTCCATATTCTAGTTTATGCTTCAAAATGCAGACATGAATCCATTCCGATCCTTCATGAGATTCGGGATTTAATTCAATTCCCTTTTCAATCCAATATAGGGCAGAATCATTTTGCCCCAATAACTCATACACCGTTCCAAGGTTAGCAGCTGTATTGTACAAGTTTGGAGATTTAGCTTCAATTTCCAAATAGATACTTTTGGCTCTTTCCAATTCACCCAAATAGGTGAGGGTAACAGCATAGTCCGAATAATATTCGAGCGAACCTGACCGATGGTAAGCTGCTAAAAATTTATCAGATTCTTCAATGAGTTCGGCAGTATCTATTTCTGTTTTCCAGTATTCAATACCAACAGACGATTGCTCGGTATCATAAAGAATGAGGCCATTTTTTAGGGTATGATATTCGTTTAAACAGGCCATAGAAGAAATGGCACTGCTCAGAAATATTAGAACAAAAAACTGGGCTCTCATAATGAAATCATTAGAGTAAAGTTAGGAAATAAGTTCGCTAACAGCCAGCTAAGGTTGGATTTATGT
>JAKSBJ010000242.1 GCA_022361195.1 Flavobacteriales bacterium | reverse complement strand
GTTTTATAATGATAAATGAGTCTGCTAAATATCACTTAGTCTATTCAAAACAGCTTCCTTATAGCTTCTGCTCAAAGGAAGTTCTTGCTGCCCAATTTCAATGAATTCGTTGGTGTAAGATGTGATTTTATTCAATGCGATAATGAAAGAACGATGAATACGCATGAATTCCCTTTGAGGTAATTTGACTTCCATGCTTGAAATGGTCTCTCGAGTAACAAGGGGACTTTCGGTCAGATGAATTTTGATGTAATCACTTAAACTTTCAATGAAAACAATTTCATCAAAGTTGATTTTTACCATTTTTCGATCAGCTCGAACAAAGAGAAATGTTGAGGGGGCTTGCTTTATTTCATTGGTTTTATCTTGAATAGGTGATCGAGAAGAAAGATTCTTATACTTGTTGACAGCTTGCTGAAATCGTTCAAAAGAAATTGGCTTCAAGAGGTAATCCAAAGCTTGGATATCAAACCCTTCTACCGCGTACTCCCGATAAGCTGTAGTAAAAATGACTTTTACTTTTTTGTCAATAATACGGGCGAAACTCATTCCGGAAATCTCCGGCATGTGAATGTCCAAAAAAATGAGGTCAACTTTTCTTTTACTGGTGATTTCAATAGCTTCTTGAACATTTTTACAAGATTGAATTAGATGTAGAAAAGGAATTTTTTGGAGATAGCCTTCTATAATTTCCCGTGCCATGGGCTCATCATCTACAATAATGCAATTAATTTCCTGGCTCATTTATTTTCACTTTTAATTCAACCGAAAACTGCTGTTCACTATGTTGGATATTTAAATCATGCCGTTCAGGATATAAAATAGCCAGTCGCTTTTGGATATTCACGAGTCCAATTCCTTTTTTATCAATTTCGGATGAAATGGCAGAATTTTGGATATAAAACAAGAGGTATTCATCATCTGTTTTTAATTCAATTTTGACATACAATTTTCCATCTACCAACTTACCGTGTTTGAAACTGTTTTCTACAAAAGGCATTAGTAACATAGGAGCTACTTTTAAATCTTCTTTGTATTCATCTACTTGCCAATCTATACGCAGGGTGTCACGAAAACGAATTTTTTCCAAATCAAGATAATCCTTTAACAGCTTTATTTCTTCTGATAAAAGCACATGTGGTTTTTCAACCTGGTAAAGAATATAGTCAAGTAAATTTGATAGTTTCAGGATGATGTGAGGGGTTTCATCTGCCTTTTTGAGTGCAAAACCATATAAAGTGTTGAGTGTATTAAACAAAAAATGAGGGTGAATTTGCATTCGCAGAAACTTTAATTCTTCCATTTTTAATTGGAGCTGAGCTTGAAGAAATTCGTTTTCAAGTGTTTTATTTTTCTCTAGCGATCGATAATTGGATTGTGCTAATGTAAAGGCTGAAACCACAATGACAACTAGATAAACACTGATTAAAATAAGAGGTAAACTACGACTCAGTGGTGGAATTTGTTTGAATTGTAATTCGGACATATAAATGAATCCAAAGAACATGACAATGGATATGATATAAGCCGAACCAACAAGGACATAAAATGAATAAAGCGAAAACAGTCCATATCTTTTGGGAATAAGAAATTTCGGAATCAGATAATAAACAGATAGGTAGGTATTGGCAATGGTTATAGGAACAATAATATTGCTAAACCATAAGGCATATTGTTCATTTTCAGAATAAAAACTGAAGTAATAATTAAAAAAAAGCCAAACTATACACCAAAAGAGCAGGTGAAGTAATACTGTTTTGATCTTCGTTTTACCCAAAACAAGATTCATGGGCGCAATTTTGGAATTTTTATTTAATCTGTCTTATATTTTCGACGAATAACCGATTTAGTGAGGGATAAATAAAAGAAAAGGATTAAATGGCAGTAAAATGGCTTAAAGATGTTAAATAGCCAATGTATTTTGTTGTTGGTAGCAATTTAAAATAAACAGCGTTTTTCAGATATAGTTTTGAATACAGAACTAAAAAAATAAAATTATGCATTTACTCAATGATGGAGGCCCGTTTTTTATGTATTCGCTATTAGCCATGTTATTCGCTTGTATTGGCTTGTTCATTTACGGAACGATGAAGGCTGAGAAAAAACTAAAAGCTAAGGAGATGTTAATTTCTTTAGGACTTTTTGCTCTGGTGTTTGGTTTTTTAGGACAAGTATTAGGTTTAATTAGCGCCTTTGATTCGCTCGAAACACTGAATAGCATTTCACCTGAGATTTTGGCCGGAGGACTAAAAATCAGTTTCCTAAATTCTGCTTTTGGAGCAGTTGTTTTTCTGGTCTCTCGATTGGGAGCGATGATCTTTATCTGGCAGCTGAAACCTTAGGGTTAGGTTGTCAATTTTTCTTTCCCTTTTCAATCAATTCCAAGACAAATTTCATTTGAGTGTCTTCATGTTTTAAATAATCCTCAAAGCTCTGGTGAACCTCATAGTCTGGAATAATACCTCGCTCGTAAATTTGATTTTCTTTTTCGGGAACATCCTGCTCCAAATTCACAACCGAAAAGTCAGTACCTAATTTAGATTTTGGAAGATCATAACTCAAAGGGATGTGTCCATTATGACCATAATATCCCCCCATGGTTTCTTCTCCAACAACGGTGGTATTCTTATTTCCAGCTACCATTGCGGCGAATAAACTTCCCGCAGAGGCGACTCTTGGACTGATGAGCAGATAAACCTTCCCCTTAAAGGCATTGGCTTTAGGTTCTCGAACAAGATGGTCTGAGCTGGTTGAATCCTGATAAAATCCACCATTTTTCTTTTGGGGGAATTCTTCCTGAAATTCTTTATTATACTTTCTAACACCAATGAGCTTGATCAAGTAAGGTAATCTGCTATCTACATTATGTCTCAGTTGTGGAATTTTTTCAAAACTGATCCAGGCCTGTTTGTTTTCTGAAAAATTACGATCAGTTAGGTAAGAGTAAGTTACTAAATCGTTAGGGTCACTTCCTCCGCCATTGTGGCGAACATCTACAATGAGGTTTTGAATTTTATTCAATTGCATATCCGAAAAAATACTGTCCAAATAGTGTGTGTAGGCTATGTGTTCTGGATCTTGAGCATGCCAACCAATGACAAAGGTGTTAATGGTGAAAATGGCGGTTTGGGAATCTAACTTCTCGTAAGAAAACTTTTCGTCTAGTTTATTGTAGCTGGTGTAATCTAGTTTGTCAAAGGGTTTTGAATATCTGTTTCTTACATTTTTGTAATAGTCTTTGTAGCCTACACTCATTAGTTCAACAGCTTCAGTTTTAGTTGAGTTGTGAGCTTGGAAAGTGACTGTAAAACGGTCTGTTTTACCATAATGCATGCGGTAATATTTACTGAAATGGCAGTTTAAACCAATTTGCTTTCCGCTGGTATTAATTCCATCAGTAGTATAGTATTTGTAGAGTTTTGGAACAATGTTCTCTATATTTTCATCATTGATGGAGAGGATTTGTGATCCCAATGGAATAGAACAACTGTCGTAATTAAGAATCCATTTGTCTTCAACCCACTTGACAGGGTAGGGGAAATAGCCATTTTGTTCTTTCCACAAGGACTTTCCTACCTTTTTAGGGAGATAAGTACTATTATGCAAACTCCCTTCAAAGTCAGTTAAATGGCAAATGATATTGTAAAAATCACGGTAGGTGGACGATTGTTCAATTTGCTGATCGGCCCAGGCATAGATGCTGTCAATTTCTTGTTTTGTACGGTATTTATAAAGGCCCGAATTTGCTTCTAGCCGCAATTCTTTGAACAGTTCGAGGTCTTTTCGCATCTTTTTTTGTGAAAAAGGAGCGTCGAAGTCCTGTGTAAAAGGAATATAAGAACTGAATAAAAGAAAGAGTAAGAGGCCAATTGTTTTGTCCATTTTAATCGAGATTTTAAACAAAACTAGTATGCTATGAGGCCAACGACTTGTATAATCTTGACAATTTGAATCAGGCCAAACTTTCCTGATAGTTTTTTGGCGAGAGACCTACATACCGCTTAAAGGTTTTGGAGAAATGGGCCATGTCAGTGAAATTATAGTCGTAGGCGATATCAGTGAGTTCTGAATTTTTGTTTATCAACTTTTTAGAGGAGAAAATTTTATGCATCAAAATGTAATTCATCGGTGTCATTCCTGTTAAGGCCTTGAACTTTCGTGAAAAACCAAATTTGTTGATGTTGGCCATTTTAGCCAATTCATCCAAACTGAATTTGTCACTAATTTGATTGTTAATGTAAGACTTGATGGGATTTAAATTTTCAAAATCGGGCTCCAAACATTCACTGTAATGTGTTTTGGAATGGTGTTTAAGGATCTCTGCAAATTGATGTAAAGCAGTTTCAATTGTTCTGCTTTCATGCGTATCAATAGCTTGTTTCAATACGTTGAATAGTTGATTGGCTTTTTGACTGCTGATTTGCCTGTTTTTGAGAGTGATGTTTTTTCCACCAAAAAGGTATTTCATCAAATCATTGGAGATATAAATAGTTTCAAAATCCAGCTGATTTTTTGAGCTAATTAGGGGATTAGAATGAACTTCATATGGATTGGTGATGGAGATGGTGCCTGCTTCTGTAAAAAGTGATTGTTGATCAAAATCCATTTGCTCAATTCCCTTTTTGACCAATGAAATGCAAAATGTTTCGTGATAGTGCTTAGGAAAGTCTGTGGATTGATTTTGAATGGAGATGTATTCTAAGTTGTCAAAAGGCATTTGGTTCAGCTATTATGTAATACTGAACGTAAGTGGTAAAAAGAAGGGAAAAAGTTACTTGAAACTAAATTTTTAGATTTTCATTCACCCAATTGGATTCTGTTTCATCCAAAAAATCCATCTTCTTCTCCAAAATCCATTTTTTCAATTTTGGAATTCTAGCATCCTCATCTTCAAATTGATTGAGATACATTAGCGCATGGACAAGTTCTGGATGTTGGCCTTCACCATAGTGGATATTGGTGCTTCTTTTTCTTGAGAGTATTTTTTTTACTCTGTCAACAATTATGTCAATAGCACCACTATTGGCATGTTTGCAGATGAATTCTGTTAAGATGGATTTTACAAAAGTGTTTTTCTTTTCTTTCATCATTTCAAGAAAAAAGTCCACCTGATTGGTGCCATCAATTTTACCCAATGCACAAATACCAGTGCTCAATACATCTTGTTTGTTGCTTTCCCTAACCACTCTTTTTAGTGGTTCTATGGACTTTTGTGTTCCCTGAGAAATTAAGCTTGAGTTGGTATATAGTAAATCATACTCATCTTTTGAGTTGTTTAGCATCTCGACCAAAAAATCCTCAATTTTTTCTGAGTCAGAATCGTATAATGCCAGTATCTGAATAGCCGAGTGTCTGATGTGCGAATTTTTACTTTGAGCAAAATCCAATATAATACCAACATGAGCTTTGAGTCTTAAGCCTGCGAAGTATATTCCACTCAAATTTAGACCTATAAAGGACTTGTTTTTTTCACTGCTTAAGCATTCAATTAAAAAATGAATGAGTTCTGCTTCATTGTGCTTTTCTGCAATCCGAGAAAGTATGGTATAAGCTTCATTTTTTCGGTCTCTATTTTTTTCATTGATGATAATTTCCTTAAGCTCATGAGCACATTCCAGATCCAGTTGACTTATTCTGTTCCGAGCTTTAGCGGCAACTGTTTTGGATGAATCATAGCGAATTCCTGGCTCCAAGGTTTCGCCTGGAGCTAGTGAATCATTTAGTAAATCTGTTATCAGTTGATTAATGTCTTCTTTCATTTTGTTGTAGCTAAAATTCGATGTCACGATAGGATAAAAGTTAGATATTTTATCATTCACCCAGTTGATTTTGTTCTTAAAGCTACCAAATCTCACTCTGTTCTGAAACACCCTGGCAAAAGTTGTCCAAAGAAAGATGCTACTGCTTTTCTAATCTTCGGGTTCTGATCAATGCAATTAAGGCTAATAAGCCCATAAAAAGTTCAGCGAGCATAGCAATGAATAGTCCCTCTGCCGGCATACCATCCAATGCCAAACTAATCAGCCGTCCAAGGCCATAGGAAAGAAAAAAGAGGGTTGAAATAAAGAGTGATAATTGCGCCCATTTTGCTCGGAAAGCTCCAAATAAGATTAGAATACTTGCTACTAATATAGCCGTTCCGGGAGCTCTGGTTTCGCTCAAATGGCTAATATTTCCATTAATAAAAATGTCTGATTGGGCTTGTAGTTGAACAGGGAAAAATACAAGTCCAACACCAACATAAAGGCCTATTAAACCACCTAAAATCAAAATGATCTTTGTTAAGATAGAATTCTTCATTTGAAATAAAAATTAGAAGTTAATACTATCACAAAGGTGCTGTAGAACTGAAATTCTGGCTTGTTTGAAAGGAACTATAATTTGTTCTAAAAAGATTATTTAGTGACCTCACTGGGTCTAAAGCCATATTGCTTAAAAAAAGCATTGGAGAAGGAACTCAAACTCTCGTAACCTACAAAGTCGGCAACTTCCTGAACATTCATTTCCTTTTGTTCAAGTAATTGATAGGCTTTAAGTAAACGTTGGTGCTGTAGGTATTTAAAAACGGGGACTCCAAAAAGCTGTTTAAAATTCCGTTTTAATTTATTGTTGTTGGTTCCAATGAGTTTGGACAATTCGCTTAAAGAAGGTGGTTTGTCCATGTTTTGAATCATGATTTCTTTGGCCTGATACATTTGTTGTATTTCTACCGGACTGATTGGAGGTTGTTTCTCCGAAGAACCTATTTGAGCAAAATAATGGGATAAGAGTTCTAAAATTTGACTCTTGAGAAAGAGTAAACGTTCTGGACCCTGCAGTTGAGTAGTAAAGATTTTGGAGATGGCATTTTGCATTTCGGGGGTCATTAAGACCTGTGGTCCCAGTTCAAATTCTTTGTTGGTAGATAATAAATCTCCAAGGTGTGTATTGAAAAGTTCCTTTTCGTAGGGGGGAAGTTTTTGTAGGTTTTTAAGTTTCGAAAAGATGCTAATACTTTTCAGTGGTTCAGCTTGCAAAATTTTATGAGAAAAACGTACGCTGTCATTCCCGATGCATGAAAAAGCCATTCCCTTTTGACTTTTTAAAGATTGTTGATTGGTTCCGTAGGTTACCTCAATTTCTACCTTACCAGAACCATAAAAAGAAATTCCCATAATATCTGTATCAAACTGACATTGGACTACTTCAGCTTCTAAGGCATCCGTCGTATCAATCAAAACAATGAAGTCATTAATTTCTACTATGTCAGTTGTCATAAGATGTTTCTTTCTTCAAAGCTACCAAATCTCTTTTTGACCACGCACCCGATCAACAAAAGTTGAAACATCGATTGAATCTGTTCCAAATCGAATTTTAAAGCGTTCTGCAATATTTCTTACCCATTTGGTTTCCCCTTCATAATCCATTCCTTCAGCAGCTACTACATCCTCGGCAAAATCCTGGGCACGATAACTTTCTGCGGTAGAGATTTCATTGATCGCCTTAGAGGAAATACAAAATCCCCATTTTATACAAAGATCGGCGAGGAGGTATTTTAATTCTCGCTCCATTGGAGGAGTATCTTTCTTTTGTTTGTATCCCATTTTTTATTGTTTAACCAATTTTTCATCGGTCAAAAAGTCTTCTTCCAAAATACTTAATTTCTTTCTTTGAAATTTTCCAACCTCTTAAATAATCTTTCCGTTTATTCTCTTGATGAGGATTTTGACTAGCATAGTTTTATTCTTGATAACCACTCTTTTGAGTTGTAAAAAGGCTGATTTGAAAAATGACTACAGTTATGTTCAGGGAGACTATGAATGGGTGTATGCTAAAATCTCAGATACCGAATATTTATCGTCCGATGATACAGAAGAAAATTACGGCTTTAGAATAACCAAAAGTGGCAAACTAATCAATTTTGTTAATGGGGTAGAACAAGATCGATATATGGTTTCGGCAATCAACAATGCAGCTGATGGGGAATTAATAATCAGTATAAAAGTTGGGTTTAGATTGTATTCGATAGCTTATATGTCAGAGGATAAGGAGGTTATTAGGACGCATGAATTCCCTCTAGAGATGAGCGGAACCTCTTATTTTAAGAAGAAATGAAGAAGTACTTGGGATTTTGCATATTGATATCATTTATAGTGATTGGTTGTAAAAAACAACAATTCACCCATTCTGAAGAAGAGATTGTTCCGGAGGAGTGTTTGTGTTCGGAGATGAATGATAGTATTCCAGGTGTTTACACTGGTCGGTGGCTTGAAATGTCATATAATGATTTTAACTTTCCTTTTCCGGATGTGGATACTATTGTAGATACAGTTATTACAATTGAGATTAGCCGAGTTTGGACCAATACGTTTGAAGATTCTTTAATATGCCTCTTCGATTTTCCGATTTTCTTTGATGAACCTATTAAGATTACGGACAATTCAGGATATTTCATTGAATCTAAATATTCTATTTCAAGGTTTTATTCGCCAGATGGTTTGTTTGGCGGCCCATTTTCACTGCTTTTGGCTAAAAACTATGATTTAGATAAACATACCAGCTATACAACCTTTAATTTTCAGGCATCCAGATAGATTATTTTAGTCGATAAAACTGCTCAACTCCTTAATGAATTCCATAAAAAGTGTCCAGCTTTTTTTTGAAGACTTTCATTTTAGATCCAACGGTATTTTTCTATCCATTAGCTTTACAATTTACGCAGCTGCAATGGCATCATATTCTCCTGCAATGAAATTTATCGGAATGTTGGGGATTTGGTAACGAAATGGAACTAAAAAAGGCTTATGCTAAAATTCAGCAGGTTATAATTATCCCTTCTTAACTGGATTTTCCTTTTCCCAATCCATCCAGGTTTTGCTTTTACCATTGAGCCAATCATGGTAATACTCTAGTATAATTGCC
>JAKSBJ010000200.1 GCA_022361195.1 Flavobacteriales bacterium | reverse complement strand
TGACAAACTTCACCAGTTGATTATAAGCAATTAAAATATCGCCTTTATCAAGCTGTTCCTTATAAATTGCTACGTAATGATTTAAGTTTTTCATACATTATAAAACCGTTAAATTAACCCACCCCATTCTCATCAATAAGCCGTTGAATATCCTTACGAGTTGTCAAAACATGTTGAGAATAAACAGAAATTGTGGACAGGATATTTTCCACACTCAGATGGCTAGTTTGAGCAAACTCTGCGGCTTGAATGACCCTATTCTCCATTAAACCATACTTCATTGTTAACTGCATATTAGCTTTCATTAACTCCTCCAAAACAAGACTTTTTTGCTTCTCTTCCAGTTCAACAACTTTAAAATAGAAGAGTAAATAAGGAGCATCATTCTGCAAGACATCAGCTACTACAATTTGGGCACTAATTCCTTGAATGGTATATTTCCAATCTGTAGCGCTTGTCTTCTCTAATTCATCTAAATTCAGTTGATTTAATGCAGATTCTACTCTTTCACAAAGTAAATTGGTGTTTGTTTTGGTCATTGTATTTGTCGTTTTTTGATGGGTATAATTTCATTTAGAATTAACCTTTGAATTAAGCATTCTAATATAACTTATCCCTGGCAAATAATTCATGTTCAATGATCTTTCCTTCAACAAACATATTGCGTTGTAGATCTATCCTTGAATAAAACTCCAGCTCATGATTTTCAAAATCTAAAGTTCCTTTAAATTCTCTAATAAATGGCATGTATAGCCAACTGGCTCTGATCAACCATGTAGTATTGGCCGGAGTCAATTTTATCACATTACAAGCATTTGTGATATCAACTTCAATAATGATGATTTCATTGGAAGAACTATGAGTTACATTGGATTGTTTTTGAATTGAAATTTCGAGGTAAGACTTATTCCCTTCCAAAAATTCATAAGTAAAGCTGCCTCCTACCGAATCAATCCAACTCAACTCTACATTTGAGTAAAAATTGACAGTTGTATCTCTATCATAAGTAATGTCAATAAACACATTATCAACAACACCAATAGAGTCAACATTTTGTCCTCGTACTGATAACATTAAAGTTATAAAGACAAATAGTGAAAAAAGAGATTTCATATGACTTAACGATCTATTGCCGCCAGTTTTCTTTTTTAAGTTCATACCTTCTATCCGTACAATTATCTCTTTCGTTAAAAAACTCTTTAACCGGTGTCATGAACTTGTCCAAAATTTTCACCGAACCAACATTTGCAGTATTAACGTCAGCCATGACTTTTGTAACATTTAAGGTATTGAAATAGAACTCTAACATTCCTTTAGTAGTTTCTGTTCCATATCCTTTTCCCCAATATTTTTTTCGGAATCGATAACCCAATTCTTTCTCATTCTCTTCATTGCTCAAGAATAACGCCAGTCCAATTAATTCTGAATTTCCCTTTTCAAAAATTCCGCAAGCACATTTTTGATTCGCTAAATCACTTAATTCCAAATTCAGGTTTTTATTAAACCGCTCAGTGATTTGCTCCTCCGTAAAAGCTTTTTGAGGAATTAACTCTAGCACATCGGGATCTGTGAATAATTCGGCAAAATAGACCTTATCTGCCGTATCTAAACTCTTAATGACTAAACGTTCGGTTTCAATTATTTTCATTGGATTAGTAATAGACGGATAAAGATAGATTGAATCCTCAATGATATTATGATATCGAGGCTTTATTGTTTATTTGCGATATTCACCAAAAAGGAACTATTCTGCGCAATCCAATTTCATCAACACCTGATACGCAACTATTTTTGGAGTATGAAAAAAACTAAAACACTCATTTTCTTAATCTTGACTATTGGATTCGTTCAATCTTGTAAAAAGTCAAATAGTCGTTTGACTAGTATAGCCATTAATATGTATGATGTTGAAACCGAAGCTCCCATTAGTGGGGTTAGTTTCGAAGTACGGGGTCGTAAAAGTTCTAAAACCGAATACACAGCAACAAAAGAAAGCTTCCATATTGCAGAGACTATTGAAAATGGGACCTATGAAGGAAGTTTCTATGCCCAAAGAAGCAGATGGCATTACTACCTCTTGTTTGCAGATGACGATATGGATGATTATTATTTCATTGATAAGACTGTTTCTGATTTTCAAATTGAAAAGTTTGAACACAACAATTTTGATTTTCCGGTGGCTAAGAAATATACCATCACTTTTAAACTCAACAATTTGGACTGTTACGACATAGCAGATAAAATTACCTTGCTCATGCGGCATAAGTCCTATGATGCTTCAAATAAGCTGGACCTTGAAAATGATGAATGGGGCACAGCACCTGGAATTCATGGCTGCGGAGAACATGAATTAGTGTTGAGGTATCCAGCTGGGGATTATCAGTTAGGTGTACAAATCCGAAAAAATGAGGTAGAGAGCTGGGAGTACTATGATCTTACCATAGAACCTAATGACACTAATGAATTTTATATTGAGTATTAGAGGTGAGAATTAAGATAGAATTCTACATTTGATAAACAATTCAATTCAAAATGAGATTATTAAGCCTTTTTGTGATTAGCTGCTTATTTATTGGTTGCCAATCGTCCGACACTACTTCGACAGGAACAGAACAAAGCTCCCCAGCTGGGCCAACAATGGAAACGGAAGAATCAACAACTGAAGAAACTACTATCGTTGAAGACATTGAAGAGCCAACAGAAATGGTTGAACCGCGAGAAATTGAAATAAGTGCTTACATCAATGATCCCGATACGGAAAACCCTACGAATGTTCGCAGTACACCAGGAGGCGATGTTGTCTTAAAACTTGAAACAGGTGATTATTTATTGGATCTTTCTATCGTAGAGAATGGCTGGTTCAAAATTGATGGAAATATTGATAATGTTGAAGGTATTATTGAGATTCCAGGAGGAGAAGGGTGGATTCATGGTTCAGTTTTAGAGGTAGGAAGCCGAAATTATGGTGGGCAAGAGCTTTTACTTTATCAATCGGCTAATGAAGACTCAAAGGTAGTTTATAGTTTTAGCAATGAGGAATACTTCCATTTGAAGGATGTAGATGGAGATTGGGCTTTAGTTTCAGCAGAAATTGATAATGAAAAAATTGAGGGGTGGATTCAACTTGAATGGTTATGTGGAAATCCCTTAACCAACTGCAGTTAAAAAGCCATTGTTGTCGAGCTTTCTAAAAAGTCGTCCAAATCTGCAACAGTATAAATAGGACTAGAACAATAGGAATCAGTGCACATAAATAAAGTATTTGCTTCTACTCCTCCGTACATCATTTCGTCTTCTTCATTGAGTTGATTGACATCTTTACAATCAACAATTATGAACTGATCCCGATGTAAAAGCAAGCGTCGACTCATCTCTTTTTGCCAATCCGAATTTTGGTCATTTATCAACAAAACAGCATGGTAAGGTTCCGTATTTAAATAGCGGTTTGCTTCATAAGTTACCGGTATATACCACATTTTAGTTCTCACCACTTTTGCATCCAAACTTTCAAAAAGTTGCACTGCAACCTCCATCATTGCTTCATCCTTGGTGTAATGCGACAGTAAAGTCAAATCGACCACAAAATTCAAATTATCCAATTGAACCGGATTGGGCTGGACAACTAAATCTCCATGCATTGGAGCAAATAAACCTCCTGATTGTTTAAATGCACCAAACATTAAATAAGTTTGGTAAACTGAACTTACGAGATAAGTTTCATCTCCAGTTGCTCGATAAAGTTGCAAAAGAGCCTTAGAGAAAACCCGATTATCTTCAAAAGGAAAAACTTCTGCAAAGCCTTCTTTTTCGCGCCCAAATAACCCACCATAGGTTGTTTTAAAATTGTTGATGATAATTGAACTTATTTTCTCAGCTCTATTCAGGTATTTTTCCTTTCCTGTAGCCGCCCACAAATCCACCAAAGCAACTATCATCATAGCATTTTCTTTCAAATAGTGTCTTTTATCCACCGAGGGAACTCCCTTAGCCAAACGCTCTTCTTCGTTTAAATCATAATAATCTCCCGAATGGACTCCATCTACTAAATCCGCATTTTGACTGTTATCAAACAAAGGGGATTTTGATGACAAAAAACGGTCACAATAAGCATAAATATTCTCAGCAGCCTCAATGGCAGAATCATCATTTTTTACCGCTGCATAGCGACAATAGGCTGAAATGTAGTTTGCCTGAACTTTCAACAACTTTTCATAATGTGGATTGGTCCACACCCAACTATCCGAATATTGGGAAATTCCTCCCCAAATCGGATCCATCAAATTCAAAGAGGCCTGATAAGTCTTCTCAGTCCATTGATCCAATTCTTGATCTTCTCTCCCATAACATAACCCAAACTCTAATCCCTCTTTATGCAATTGCATTTTGGAACTTTTATATCCTCCAATTTCATGATTCAAGCTAGTGACATAACGTTTTTTGATGAAGTCAGAATCTACATTTTTATTGAGTGTCAGCATCTTCCTCTCTTCCTTAAGAGGAATGGGGGCATCCAATACAGCCTGTAATTGACGGATGAATTTTTTACGGTGTTGATATCCTCTTAATTTTAATAATTCTTCCCCTTTTGAATTAAAAACAATCGTAGCTGGCCAGCCATGACTACGGTACGCTGCATATAAATCAGGACGAGAATCCTGATCTTCCTTACTCAAAACAAAATGTTCATTCAGGAAAGTAATTACCTCCGGATCGTCATAAGTACTGTCGTCCATAGCGTGGCACCAATGACACCAATTAGCCCCAACATCCAGCAACACCAATTTTTGCTCTTTTTTTGATTTTTCAAAAACTTCCTGATTAAAAGGTAACCATTCTAACTCTCCAACTTCATTTTTAGGTGTGGAGTCGCCCTCGCAGGAAACTATAAACTGTATCAGAATCAAAAAGAAAATGTACCGCGGAACCTTTACCATATTTCCGAAGCTAACTTTTTTTTAATCAATTAAAAAGGAGTTGGTTAGGTAAATTCACAAATTGATTAAAAACAGTGGCCCAAATCTTGAGCCACTGCTCGTTGATCCTGTAACAAGAAAGGACCAACTCCAAACGTATCCCTTTTAATTCTTTTCGTCAAAAAACAAAGCTTTCTTCTCAAGCTCACATTCTCTGTGTATTTTTGGGATAATAGCCGAATAAAGAATAGCCACTCCGTTCAGCTTTAAAGGTTTTTATCCCATTAAACGAACCTTTATTATAACCTAATATGCTGCTTAAGAATTGTTTTGGGTTTTAATAGGAACAAGATATTGATAATTTTCAAAAACACGACATATATGTCGTGTTTTATTTTAAGCAATAACGATACTTTGACCTATTAATTTCCAATAGGTATGTCGCAAGAGAAAGATATAATAGATCGTATTGCTTCAAGAGTGAAAACACTCCGAAAAGCACAAAAATTGACACAACTTGATCTTGCCGTTAAATCAGATATTGATCCCAGACAAATTCAACGTATAGAAGCAGGAAAACATGATACGGGAATTAGAACGTTAGATAAAGTTGCCAGAGCCTTTGGTATGAGTTTATCAGATTTTTTTGATTTTGGGAAATGATTCTTTCCGTTCATTTTGATCTTAACTTTTAAAGCTGTAATTTCAAAACCGAACGAACATTCGGTAATATATGAACAACGATAGAAACAGGCGGAGAGATATCATGAATTGCATGCTTCGTTTGGTTGTTGAGCAAGGAATTCAAAATACACCAATGTCACAATTGGCTAAAGAAGCCGGAGTTGCTGCCGGGACCATTTATCATCACTTTCCATCCAAAGAATTTTTGATCAACGAACTTTATTTGGACTCTAAGGAGGCATTTGGAAAAGCGATTATGGTCAATTTTACTCAAGACAAAAGCTACCGCGAAAAATTTGAAATCGTTGCTAGAAATATTTATGACTTTTATGTGGATCATGAAATCAACTTTCTATTTTCCGAACAAATCAGCCGATCAACACTTATCACAGCTGAAAACCGCAGATTGGGAGAATTAAACTACATGCCTATTCTGGAATTTCTTGAATTAGGAATAAAGTTGAAAGAGTTGAGAAGTATGGAGGTTGAATTGATGGCACAATTGATTTATTCCAATATTTCAGCCGCACTGCACCTTCATTTATCCGATTGTTTAATCATGACCGAAGAACGATTAAAAACAGTAATAGCGTCCTCCTGGGACGGTATTAAATATAAATTATAGACTCAAATGAAGACCATATTAGTAACTGGAGGAGCCGGATATATTGGCTCCTGGGTAACCAAAGACCTACTTGAAAAAGGACATAATGTACGAATCACAGTTCGAGACAAATCCAAAACCGCTAAATACGAGCATTTAACAAAAATTGCCGAATCCTCTCCTGGAATCTTAGATTTTTGGGAGGCAAACCTAACTCAGGAAGGTTCTTTTGACGAAGCTGCCGAAGGTTGTGAAGCCATTATTCACATTGCATCTCCCTTCATACTCAATGTCAAAGATCCCCAAAAAGATTTAGTTGATCCGGCCGTTCAGGGAACCCGATATGTCCTCAATGCAGCCACTAAGTCAAGCACCGTTAAAAAGGTCGTTTTAACGTCAAGTGTTGCCTCAATAAACGGTGATGCGCAGGACATGGAACTTCAAGGCCTTTCTGAATTTACCGAGGAACATTGGAACACTAGCAGTAGTTTATCTCACCAACCCTATTCTTTCTCAAAAGTTCAAGCCGAAAAAGAGGCATGGAAACTGGCAGAAGCTCAAAATCAATGGAGTTTAGTCGTTATCAACCCTTCTTTCGTCTTAGGCCCATCCTTAACTCCCACTTCTAAATCTGAAAGTTTAACACTCATTGGAGATTTCTTAAAAGGGAAATTCAAAACAGGAGCTCCCGAACTTTATTTTGGAGTGGTTGATGTGAGAGATGTCGCCAAAGCACACATCAAAGCTTTGGAAAACGATAATGCCAAAGGAAGACACATTTTAGCTCCTCGGGTTTTGAACTTTTTTGAGATTAGTCAGGTAATTGAAAAAGCTTTTCCTGGAAAATATAAATTACCTAAGAAACTAGCTCCTAAATGGTTATTGGGGCTCATTGGTTTTATGTTTGGTGTAAGCCGAAAATTTGTTAAACAGAATGTTGGCTTTAAAGTCTCTTACAACAATCAAAAGAGTGTTAACGAATTAGGAATGGACTACCTCCCAGTTGAAACTACAATGAAGGAAATGGTAGAGCAAATGCATGAGTTGAAAATCGTCTAAACGAGTTATTTTTAACAATAGTTGAATATTCTATTATTTTCTTCACAAACAATTAAATGGATTGATTTCTAAAAAACAGAAGTCAGTTCGATTGTTAAGTCATTATTTACTTTATTTTTGCTGTTTCGCTGAATGGTCATTAACCAGACCAAACAGAAATCTTTTACTTGTCAAAACTACTTCAAGCATTATGTTAATAGAAGAACTAACAAAGACACTGCTTACCGGAAACCTGGAAGATCCTAATATTCTCAAGCAAACTGAGATGGAAATTCCAAAACAGATTCTTCCGGATGCCAATGTGATCAAAATTGGTGGACAAAGCTTTATTGATCGTGGGAAAAAAGCTGTTTTTCCTTTAATTGAAGAAATCAAAGAAAATCTTCCTCATCACAAGATGATTATTGGTACCGGAGCCGGAACCAGAGCAAGACACGCTTACAGCGTTGGAGTTGATCAGGGAATGCCAACAGGTGTTTTGGGATTACTTGGAACATTTGTGAGTTTACAAAACGCGAAGATGATTCATTACCTTTTGGCTGATGCCGGAGTCCCTTACATTGAACCGGGAGGATTTTCGCAACTTCCGCTTTACTTAGCAGAACGAAATGCAGCTATTTTCTTTGGAATGCCTCCTTATACCTACTGGCAAAGAAGTCCGGAGATAGGAAAAATTCCTCCATACCGAACTGATACAGGATGCTACTTAATTAGTGAGGTTTATGCAACCAAGTCCATGATTTATGTGAAAGATGAAGATGGACTATATACAAATGATCCTAAGAAGGATAAAAACGCCAAGTTTATTCCTAAAATCTCTGCCGAAGAATTGGTAGCAAGAGACTTACAGGATGTCGTTGTTGAGAGAGCTGTCATTGACATGATGGTAAACGCTAAAAACGGACGACAAATTCAAATCATTAACGGAATGGTAAAAGGGAATTTAACACGTGCCTTAAATGGAGAGCATGTTGGAACCATTATTACCGCATAAACTTATTTAGAAAGAAATGAAACACGATAATCATATCAATTCAATGTACATGCGGGAAAGTCTGCTTGATAAAGACGTAATGTCAAAATCAGCAGCAGCACCAACATTTAAAATGCTTCCACATGTACACATTGTCAAAGTTGGAGCCAGCTCGTTCATTGACAAAGGAAGAGACGTTACTTATCCAATCGTGGATAAACTAAGAGATATTTTGAAGAACGAAACGCTTGTTATTAGCACAGGTGGTGGAGCCAGAAGTAAACATTTGTTCTCGGTAGGAATTGACTTAGGACTTCCAACAGGAGTTTTAGCTCAATTAGCTGGAGAAGATGCTTTAGGAAATGCTCACATTTTGGGAACATTATTGTCTCCGGAAGGAGTAATTGCTATTCCACCAGAATCTATTGGACACTTACTTCCATTGTTCTTAAAGGCAGCTCCAGGAGTAATTTATGCAGGAATGCCTCCTTATTCAATTTGGGAGCATCCATCACAAGTTGGAAACATTCCATCTAACAGAACTGATGCTGGAGCCGTTTTAGTTGCCGATACTTTTGGAATGAAGACCGTTACCCTTGTTAAAGATGTAGACGGTTTATACGATAAAGATCCATATCAACACGACGATGCTGTTTTCATTGATAAAATCAGTGTAGATGAGTTAGAAAAAATGAATCTTCAAACCCTACCTTTTAACCGGGTTTTGATCGATATCATGAAAACGACAAAACTCTGTACCAGCTTCCAAATTGTGAATGGTAACAATCCTGATTTGATAGAAGCATCAATCAAAGGAGAACATGTGGGTACCATTATCCACAACAACAACTATGTCGGTTGAATTACATGACATATCATTTAAATATCAAAAAGGGCCGTCAATTTTTGACGGCTTTAATTTAAAATTTGATACCGGAGGATTTTTTTTCATTCTAGGATCAAATGGAAGTGGAAAAAGTACTCTTCTTAACCTGATTCTGGGATGGTTAAATCCATCTTCAGGAACAATTAGCTATCAGGGAAAAGAAATTAATTCTAAAAAGCAATTAGCATCCCTGATTGGCTACGTTCCACAAGACCCAAGCGTTGATCCAGAAATGTCAGTCAGTGATATTCTGGATTTTATTGGAAGCTGTCATCATTTATCGACAGATCAACTTGTTCAAAATAAAAAGCAAATCACTGAAGCATTAGACATTCAGGATTTGTTGGACAAACGCATCAAATTTTTATCCGGTGGACAACGACAGAAAGTCAACATTGCCGTTGGTTTAATTCATTTGCCTGAAATTATTCTGTTGGATGAGCCTTTTACGGGACTCGATTATTATACCTCCGTCAAAGTATTGACCGCTTTGGTCAATATGAAAAAAACCGTTTTGTGTGTCACCCATGATATTGATATTGCAGAGCAATACGCTACAGAGGTTTTGGTGCTCAAAAATGGACAATTGATTGAAAAAGATCGTCCTTCCGAACTCATTAAAAATCATTCATTTTTCTTACAAGAGATTGATTTTAATATTGATATCAGTTCGCAATTACCCAATTTGGATGAGTCTGTCCGCTACATGATTCAGCAAAACCGTTTAATTCTTTCGTATCCCAACAAAAATGCGAGTGTTGAATCGGTTGAAAATTTTAAAGAAGCGCATAAATCATATATTATTAAAGAAAGTTCTGCATCTGACACTTTAAAATCAACCATTGTTGGACTGCATGATATTTCATTTTCTGCTGCGCCAAAGAAAAAGGCAAAAAAAGGCGGTGGCGGTGGTGACGGAAGTGGTGGCGGAGGCGGCCAGGGAAAACGAAAAAACAAATAATGAACACTTTAAGATTTGGATATCAAATTTGTAAGCGGACGTGGAAAAAGCTCTACTACCGCCCTATCCATTTGGTGTTTTCTTTTGTACAACCCATTTTTTGGCTGACCATTTTTGGATTTTTGTTCGAACGCAGTTTTCAGTTCCCAGAGGGCAGCTATCTTGCCTACTTGCTGCCCGGTGTGTGTGCCATGACAGTAATTCAGTCAAGTTCCCAAGCTGGAATTTTATTCATCAAGGACTTTCAAACAGGATTTTTTGGACGATATAATTTCACTCCAGCTTCACGTTTTAGTTTTTTGTTTTTCAAGATTTTCGCAGACTTTAGTCGAATCTTTGTTCAAGTGGTACTTTTATTCATCATTGGGTGGTGTATGGGCATTGAAGGCATTTCCATATCCTTTAAAGGACTGTTACTTTCGACAGCCGGAATTTTCATGTTCACCTATTTTTATGCGGCTCTCTCCTCTTTCATCGCCATTCGCATGAAAGTGTCCGAATTGATGGCCACATTTATCAATTTATTCAACCTTCCTATCATCTTTACCAGTACGGCCTTAGTACCCAATAAGGGACTTCCCAGCTGGCTAGAAACAATTGCACAATATAATCCCCTTTCACACCTCAGTCAAATCATTAGGGGCAATACCATTAATGCTGATTTTGGACAAAATGCAGGAGGAACAGAAAGTTATATTATACTTGCAGTTTTAATGCTGATTTCTTTTGGTGGATGTTTCCTCTACCTTAAAAAGGTGAACTATCAGTAAACGAATTAGAAAAATGAAAAAACTTGCTCTTAATCTACTATTATTAGTCTCATTAGCTACTTGGATAACATCTTGTGGTGAGAGTGATGGTAAAAAGTTAAGAGTAGCCACTGCTGCCAGTGCCCAATTTGTTTTGAAAGAAATTGGAGAACAATTTGGAAAAGAACACGATGTGGAAGTTGAAGTTATTTCAGGATCATCCGGAAAATTAACGACGCAAATTCTTAATTCAGCTCCTTTTGATTTGTTTTTTGCAGCCAATATGATGTACCCAACTGAAGTACAAAAGGCAGGAAAAGCAAACGGTGATCCAGTTATTTATGGATATGGAATTCCGGTTTTCTGGACCATGTATGATGATATTAAACTCACTGCTGATGGTCAATTTCTTCTAGATTCCAGAATTGAAAAAATTGCCATCGCGGATCCTAAAAACGCTCCTTACGGAGAGATGGCCATTCAATACCTCAAAGACAATAAGATTTATGATAAGGTAGAACATAAATTGGTTTATGGGGAAAGCATTTCACAAGTCAACGAATACATTACCCATAAAACTGTAGAAGTTGGAATTGGTGCTAAGTCAGTAGTTCTGTCTCCCGATGTTGAAGAGAAAGGACAATATTTGGACTTGGGAGAACAATACAAGATAGAACAAGGAGCAGTGATATTAACCAACACTGCAGATAATGAATTGAAACAGCAGTTTATGGACTTTA
>JAKSBJ010000278.1 GCA_022361195.1 Flavobacteriales bacterium | reverse complement strand
CTGCTAATATGGGACAGCCTATTAATTCATCTCACGATGAAAGCTACTATATCATTGATGAAGATCTTCGTCATGGTTTCTTAACCTCTAATCGTGGAGAATGTCTTGAGTGTGATTCTGTGTACCAGCTTTGCTCGCATTGTTATAAGATTTATGATCTTACTCTACCTGAACTAGAGTTCAAAATTGAGGGATATGTTTACGACATTGCTACCAATGAAGTAATTCCGGGAGCTACCGTTGAATTTAAAGATGTTAGCTATCAGTGGGAACACTTTGAGTTAACAGCTGATGAAAATGGTTATTACCAACATGACCTCATACCTAACCTTCAACTTTTCTTAAGAGCAAGTCAAACCGACTATTTTGCTGATAAAGCAGTTGTCTTTACACAGGGAGAGGTTGAGTCAAAAATTTACCGTCAGGACTTTTACCTTGAAAAAATACCGAAAGGGGAAATCACTATTGAAGGAATTGAATACGACTTTGACAAAGCCACTCTTCGACCAATTTCCATCGAGATTTTGGATAAGCTAATTGAATTCCTTGAGCTGAATCACAACTTAAAAATCGAGATTCGTTCGCATACTGATGAAAGAGGTGGTGATGATTACAATCAACGTCTATCACAAGAAAGGGCAAAAAGTGTAGTGGATTATCTTATTGCTAATGGAATTCCAATGGATCGATTGGTTCCTAAAGGTTATGGAGAAAGTATGCCTGCAGAGGTTCCTGATGAATCAGGTAACATGGTTACTTTGACTCCAGAATATATTTATGCTCAGCCAAGAGAAAAACAGGATGAGCTTCATCAAAGAAATCGACGTACAGCTTTCTTTGTATTGGAACAGAATTAAAAAACATTCACATTTGTTAAAAGAGTTGAGCTGGTCTCAACTCTTTTTTGTTTTTATCTTTGCGGAAATTATTATTTAGAACATGAGTGATCTTAAATCAGAAGCCAGCTACAGTGTTGGTATGAGTATCGGTCAAAGTTTAAAAGGACAAAATCTGGATGAACTTGATCTAAACGAATTCTTAAACGGAGTTTCAAACGTATTGGCAGGAGAAACACTTCGTTTTACACCTGAGGAAGCTAATGGAAAAATTCAGGCTTACCTTAACGAAATTAACGAATCTAGATTTGCCCAATATAAATCAGAAGGAGAAGCTTTTTTAGCTGAAAACGCCAAGAGAGATGAAGTAACTGTTACGGATTCTGGTTTACAGTACGAAGTTATTACTGAAGGAAATGGTGAGAAACCAAGTCCAACAGCACAAGTATCAGTACACTATCATGGTACTTTGATTGATGGATCAGTATTTGACAGTAGTGTTAGCCGTGGAACTCCTGCTACTTTTGGAGTAACTCAGGTTATTCGTGGATGGACAGAAGCTTTACAATTGATGAATGTTGGAGCGAAATGGAAACTTTACATTCCTCAAGAATTAGCATATGGTGCTAATCCACATCCAGGTGGACCAATTAAGCCTTATATGGCGTTGATTTTTGAAGTAGAATTGCTTTCGATTAGTTAATGAAGCAAAACATATTCATATTACTTCTTCTGATTCCATTTTTATGGAATTGTGGAGGAGATTCTGAAGAAACGGAAGTTCCAAATAACCAACCTTTGGAACTTCCATTACTTGAATTTAATACCTTTAATGAGCGCATCAGTTATTGTATTGGACTAGACCACGCTCATGGTTGTTATTTGGCATATAACTCTCAAAATACCAAAGGAAAGTTTGATAATGACCAAATAAAAAAAGGAATGGTTGATTATCTCAACGATAATGAACTACGTATCCCCCTAACCTCTATTGATAGTTTATTGAATCTTTATTTACTTGAAAATGGCCAGGTAGATGAAACTGCTGTTTCTAAAGCAGATGCCAGTTACGCTATTGGAATGAGCGAGGGGCAGTTTTTAGTGGGTTCTTTAGTTGGTAGAGGAATTGACCAAACCGTAGAAGTGTGGTTTTTAGTTGAAGGAGTAAGAGACGGAATGAGTACTCAAAAACCTTCCGTTCCTTATAATGAAGCTACCGTTGAGGTAAAAAAATATTATGATGAAATTAATCTCGATATGGGAGAAAGTTTTCTTGCAGCTAATGCCAGTGCAGATAGCGTAGAAACAACTGAATCGGGCTTACAATACAAAATTATTCAGGAAGGAAACGGAATCCGTCCTAATTTGACTGACACTTGCGTGGTTCATTATACCGGACGTTTCATTGATGGGCGAACTTTTGAAAGTACTATCCCATCTAAAATCCCAGCTGAACTAACGCCGCTAGGAGTCATTCAGGGATGGCAAGAAGGTTTACAAATGATGCGAGAAGGAAGTCAATACCGTTTTTTCATTCCTTATCAATTGGGATATGGTGAAGAACAAAACGGTCCAATTCCAGCCTACTCCGTTCTGGTTTATGACATCGAATTAATTAAGGTTAAAAAGTTCAATTAAGACATCTTAGCTTTTCGTTGAAACAGCCCTTTTAGTTTATTGATTTGCCTCTCATCCAGAAACAGGATATAACTCAGACTCATTATAATTCCAAAGGCAAAAATCCCCATCAAAAAAGAGATGGACAGGTGAATAAGTACACCTAATAATAACAAAGGAAGTTTCACCTTTTTGAACCAAACCAATATTGGAAATGCTCCTTGATAAAACAGGGTTATATAGGTTGCTATAATAGCCAGTGTCCTGTTTTCAGCAAATAACCATTTCATTCCAGCTGAAGAAAAATGGTCAATTCGGGCCACATACATCATGGCTTCTCCCGACACCCAATTTTCATCATACATTTTGTATAGAAAAGAGAAAAAATACAAAATGCACAGTTGTATCAGTATTAACCTATAAAAGGTGTTGTTCAACAAATTCTGAAAAAAAGCCCACTTGGTACCTTCTTTCGGCAAATGAACAAACATCAGGTAAAACAATAAAAAGTTAATGAGTACCTCTCCTCCCGTGAATACAATTGATCCCTTTAGGAAAAGGTTCACAGTGAAAAAGTAAACCATCACTGCTGAAACACGAGGCCAAATTTTAAGAATTCCCGATATTAGAAAAACAATCTGTCCAATAACGAAACACACGTAAACCCACTCCCAACTTGAATTTTTAGGGTGACTCAGTACATTCAATAAAGCATAAGAACCCGACCAATGAAATCCTCTACTCCCTGTTATCCCATTATATGACCAAATTTCCCAGGCAATGGGCAACAAAGTCAAAGTATTGATCAAAAGAAAAACATACAATACCTTGCGGAAAAACTCCACCTTTTCCATATGTTGGAAATCAGCAATGAATATTTCTGCCCACCGCTTCATTCCTCGCTCCATTTAAAATAAGGTAAAATAAGATAACCTTCTTCAAAGGTTTTTACATTCTTAAAAGAACATTTCATTTGAGCACGAACAGGTTCCTTATCAAAAAGATAAATGGCATTTCCATAAGCATAATTCTTAGCCATTCTATAACTGTAACCACCTCTAAACTCCTCCACTCTATCCTCTGGTACAGCTTGATTGTATTCCAAATTCAAATTCTCAATATCCAAATTTACCCAATACAACAAATTGTATTCTGCCAACATTAACTCACCATGGTGCGACCCTCTTAAAAAACGGTGCATTTTTTCAGCATTCTCTGTTGGAGAGAGCCACTCTGTCTCACTTCCATCTTCAAAAACATATTGTAAACTCACCTCATGATCCAATAAAGGACAAGGAGCAAACATGCTCCACTTTTGATCGAAAATGGGATAAACATAAGCTGCCGAAGCCGATTTCAAGGATTTTGGAAAAATGCCATCGGGCGCTGCATAAATGCAGATTAGCAGTAAGTGTAAAATCACAAAGAAAAGAGCAAAAAAACCAAATCGTATTTTATTCTTTTCTTTCAATCTACTTTCTTGTTAAAAACCTATAAATTTGTCACAAAGTAAGAATAATTAAATTGATTTATTCATGACATTAAGCATATCTAACACTGACAAATCCTGGATTGAGGTTGCCGATAATTCAGATTTCAGCTTACAAAATTTACCCTTTGGTATTTTCAGAACGCAAAACTTATCTCCACGTGTTGGAGTAGCTATTGGAGATCAAATTGTTGATTTGCAAAGCTTATTTGTATTGGGATACCTTGAAAATCTTCCTTTTACAAAAGATGATTTTGCTACGAATTACCTCAACAGCATGATGTTGAAGGGAAAAGCTGCTTGTCGTGATCTTAGATTGCGGGTTTATAAATTACTTTTAAGTGATTCACCAGATTTACAACAGAACGAACACCATTGTGCTCAAATTTTAGTAAACCAAAGCGATGCAATCATGCAAATGCCCGTTAAGGTTGGAGATTATACCGACTTTTATTCGAGCCGTGAGCATGCTACTAACGTTGGAATCATGTTCCGTGATCCAGAAAATGCTTTGTTACCTAACTGGTTACACATTCCTGTAGGATACCATGGTAGAGCTTCTTCTATCATTTGTTCAGGAACACCAATTCACCGTCCAAAAGGGCAACAACGTCCAAATGATAGTGAGCCTCCTGTTTATGGACCTTCTAAATTGTTGGATTTTGAGCTTGAAATGGCATTCATCACTTTTGAGGGAAAACCACTTGGAGACTCAATTAGCACTACAGAAGCAGATGACTATATTTTTGGGATGTGCCTTTTCAACGATTGGTCGGCCAGAGATATTCAAAAATGGGAATATGTTCCATTAGGACCATTCTTAGGAAAGAACTTTGCCTCTTCTATTTCTCCTTGGGTTATTACCCTTGATGCTTTAGAGCAATTCAGAATTCCAGGACCTGTCCAGGAGCCAAAAGTATTGTCTTACTTGGAATACGAAGGAGACAAACACATCGACATCAACTTGCAAGTTGCTATTGAAACAGATGCCGGAAATGAAACTGTTATTTCTAATTCCAACTACAAGCATATGTATTGGAATATGAACCAGCAATTGGCTCACCATACAGTTAACGGTTGTGACATTCACTGTGGAGATATGATGGCTTCAGGAACAATTTCTGGTCCTGTTCCAGAATCTTACGGTTCAATGTTAGAATTGTCATGGAAAGGAACCAAACCATTAACACTCAATGACGGAAGTGAGCGTAAGTTCCTTCAAGACGGAGACACTGTAATTATGCGAGGATATTGTGAGAAAGATGGTGTTAGAGTTGGTTTTGGTGAAGTCAGTACAAAAATTCTTCCAGCCAAATAATTTAGTGTGCAGTATCTAGTCGTATTTACTGCATTTCTTCTCTTCCTCGGATCTCCCATACATGCTCAAAAGCTAAAGGAACTTTATCCGAATGGAAATGTTAAACTCAAAGGTCAGCTTAAAGATTCTTTACCAGTAGGGAAATGGACTTATTTTCATGAAAATGGAGAAGTCAAAGAAATTGCTCAGTTTAAACGAGGTAAGAAAAGCGGAAAATGGAGTCTTTATTATTCCGATGGTCAATTAGAAGAAGAAGGTTTTTACGAATTAGGTCGTAAAACTGGAAAATGGATTGGCTATTACCAAAATGGTACACAAGGCTATGAAGGATCTTTTAAAGATGGTTTACAAGAAGGAGAATGGATTTACTATTACTCTTCAGGTCAAATAGATCGACAAGGAAGTTTCGTTCAGGGTCAACAAGAAGGCATTTGGACTTACTATTACCCCAATGGACGAGAGAAGCAAAAAGGGAATTGGGAAGATGGTAAAATGGATGGCTTTTGGCTTTCTTATTATCAAAATGGGAATAAAAAAGAAGGTGGATCTATAGTCCAAAACAAGAAAGAAGGCAAATGGGCCTTTTATCACCTTAACGGATTACTTGCCTCCAATGGTTTCTTTAAAAATGATAAAGAAGTTGGACCTTGGGAATACTACTATGCTTCAGGAGAATTGAAAGAAGAGGGAAGTTGGGAAAATGGTAAAGCCATGGGAGAATGGAAATACTATTTCCGAAGTGGTCAAATTTGGAAAGTAGGAAACTGGGAAGATAATTTGCAACAAGGAACCTGGAGGTACTATTACGAAAATGGCCAATTAAATAAAGAGGGAGAATGGCACAACAACCATACAGTTGGGGAATGGAGTTATTATCACGAAAATGGTCAACTCAAAGAAAAAGGACCATTCAGTGATGATGGTTTGAGACATGGTAAATGGTATCGTTATCAACCAAACGGCACTTTAATTAGTGTTGGTGAATGGTACAACAATATTCAGCATGGAAAGTGGGAATATTACCACGGAAATGGTAACTTACAACGGAGAGGCCAATGGTATAATGGAGAGGCTGTAGGAGAGTGGGAATCGTTTGATGAAAACGGTAAATCGTTTGGAAAAATAACTTATTGACAGAATGATCACGGACGGATTAAAAAAAGACTTTGAACTGGAACAAGACAGAACGGCAATCTTAAATGCTTATAAAGGATTGCTGCGAGCCAGTAAACATATTCGTGATAAGGAAGATACCAAACTCATTCGTAAAGCCTTTAACGTTGCCCTTGAGGCACATGGTAGTACTCGCCGAAAATCGGGAGAACCGTATATCCTCCATCCTATTGCCGTTGCGCGTTGTTGTGCTGAAGAAATGGGGCTGGGAACAACAGCGATTGTTTGTGCACTATTACATGATACCGTTGAAGACACCTACATCAGCTTACAAGATATCGAGGACCTTTTTGGTCTTAAAGTCCGTAAAATTATTGATGGGCTCACAAAAATCCCAGAAGTTTTTGACGATAACGTTTCCATTCAAGCTGAGAATTTCAGAAAACTGATTCTCACTATTTCGGATGACCTTAGGGTAACCTTTATTAAGATTGCCGACCGTTTGCACAATATGCGAACGATTGATTCTATGCGACCAGATAAGCGTCTTAAGATTTGTTCGGAAACGGAATTTCTTTATGCTCCTTTAGCACATCGTCTGGGATTTAATACCATTAAAAATGAATTTGAGGACATCATCTTCAAATACAAGGAACCTGAGATTTATCGGCAAATAGAAAGTAAACTGGAAAAATCAAAAGAAATTCGTCAACGTTTTATCCGACAGTTTACTCACCCAATTAAAAAGTCACTTGAAGCCAACAACTTTGACTTCACTATAAAAGCCCGAACCAAGAGTATCCCTTCTATCTTTAAAAAGATTCAAAATAAAAATGTCACCTTCAGTGAAATCTACGACATCTTTGCCGTTCGTATCGTTTTTGACGGACCAGTAGAGGAAGAAAAAGAAACAGCTTGGCGAATTTATAGCTTGGTGACTGACTTTTACCAACCCAATCCGGATCGTTTAAGAGATTGGATTTCTATTCCTAAAGCCAATGGCTATGAATCTCTTCATACAACTATAATGAGTCCAACTGGGAAGTGGGTTGAAGTTCAAATTCGTTCAAAACGAATGGATGAAATTGCCGAAAAGGGATATGCCGCTCACTGGAAATACAAAGAGAACTCCAAAATCCACTCTACCTTTGACCGTTGGGTTGGAGAGGTACGTGATTTATTGGAAGACCCTAAAGCCAATGCGGAGGAATTCATCTCAGACTTTAAACTCAATCTCTTTAGTGATGAAATTTTCATTTTTACACCGAATGGAGATTTGAGGGTTTTACCAAAAGACTCTACCACTCTGGATTTTGCTTTTGACATTCATACAGATATTGGTTTATCCTGTATTGGCGCCAAAGTAAATGGAAAACTCATGCCTTTGAGTCATATCCTCACTTCGGGTGACCAGGTTGAAATCATTCGATCACAAAAGCAAAAACCTAAGGAAGATTGGTTAAAGTTTGTCGTTACTGCCAGAGCCAAATCAAAAATTAAATCGGCCTTAAACGAAGAACAAAAGAAAGTAGCTTCTGACGGTAAAGAAATTTTGAAAAGACGTTTCAATCAATTAAAAATTCGATTTACCTCTGAAAATGTAAAAGAAGTTGAACGCTTTTATCAAATGCCCAATGCCACTGAGCTTTATTATCAGATAGCAAAGGGAAAAATTGACCTTAAAAAGCTTCGTGAACTAGAAACAAAGAATCAAGATTTCGTTCCGGCAAAAAAAGCTCCACAGCAACAAAAAACGCAAAGTTCACTCGAGGACATTATCTCTTGTGTTGACAATAAAAAAGACACCATTGTAATTGGAGATGATTTCCTGAATTTTGATTATAAACTGGCAAATTGCTGCTCCCCTATTCCAGGAGATAGTGTTTTTGGTTTTATTACCGCCACAGACGGAATCAAGATTCACCGTACCAATTGTCCCAATGCCACACAATTAATGTCTAATTATGCTTACCGGGTTATTAAGGCTACCTGGAAGAGTAATCAGCTTAAAGCTCGTCTGGCAGCTCTCATTATTCAAGGGATTGATGATGTTGGAATTGTAAATGATATCACCAATATCATTTCTTCAGAGCATGAAATTAATATGAAATCAATCTCCTTTGAATCAAACGATGGAGTGTTTGAGGGACGAATAAAACTCTTTGTTTACGATACCGAACATTTAGATAAACTAGTACTGAAATTTGAACAAATTGATGGTGTAAAGTCTGTTGAAAGAATTTAGAATGTGTCTAAATAACTGAATTTCTTATTATATTTACACCATTAATCCTCGTCATGGAAAAAGATCAACTACAGGAAACCGTCAAAAACATTTTTTGCAATTTCCTTGAAGAGCAGGGCCACAGGAAAACACCTGAGCGATTTGCGATATTGGCCGAGATTTATGCTCAAAAAGGACATTTTGATATTGAGTCACTCTATGTCAAAATGAAACAAAAAAATTACCGGGTTTCCCGAGCCACACTTTACAATACCATGGAGCTGCTTCTCAATTCAAACCTGGTACGTAAGCATCAATTTGGAAACATCTCTCAATTTGAAAAATCATACGGCTTTTCTCAGCATGATCATGTTATTTGTACAGATTCAGGCGAAGTAATTGAGTTTTGTGACCCAAGAATTGAAAACATAAAAACCACCATTGAGGAATTGTTTAATGTCAAAATTCACAAACATTCTCTCTATTTTTATGGTGAAAAGGTTAAGGAAAAAGCAGAAAGCAAATAATGGCACTCCAGTTTTCAACAATCCAACATACCAACTGTAGCGAGATTCAACTTTCAGGATCAGCTTTGACAGAACCCGATTTTGAAGAGTTAAACGAAGAAGTGAATTCGCTGATAAATAAAGGTTCTTCCAACATAATTCTAAACCTCGAACACATCAAACTTTTAAATAGTTTGGGGATAAATACCCTCATCAAAATCTTTACTAAATCGAGGAATGCAGGTGGAGATATGTACATTGTTAATATCTCTGATAAAATTAATCAGGTTTTACTGCTTACTAAACTAAATACAGTTCTTAATATTGCAGCTTCCGTTGAAGAAGCGACGGAGAATTTTAATCAATAATTAAAACTTCGTACAGAAGATTATTTTCAACTTAAGAAGAAATTATGAAAGTTGATGTTTTACTTGGATTGCAATGGGGCGATGAAGGAAAAGGTAAAATTGTAGATGTTGTAACCCCCAATTATGATATTATTGGCCGTTTTCAAGGAGGTCCAAACGCCGGACACACTTTGATCTTTGAAGGCCAAAAACAAGTACTCCATACCATTCCATCAGGAATTTTCCGATCAAATACCGTGAACTTAATTGGAAACGGAGTGGTGATTGATCCAATTACCTTAAAAGCTGAAATTCTTGAGCTGGAAGAAAAAGGAGTGGATGTTTCTAAAAATCTTTTGATCTCTAAAAAAGCTCATTTGATTTTACCAACGCATAAAGTCCTTGATAAATACTCAGAAGAGCAAAAAGGGAAAGCTAAGATTGGTTCAACCCTCAAAGGTATTGGTCCAACTTACATGGATAAAACCGGGCGAAATGGAATTAGAATGGGTGATACCAGCTCACCTAAATTCAAAGATAAATATGACTCTTTAGTTACTAAGCATAAAAAAATGTTAGGTGACTACGAATATCAATCACTTTTAAGCGAAGTAGAAAAAGATTGGTTTGAGGCTCTTGATTTCTTAAAGAAAGTTCCTTTGATTGATAGTGAACATTACATCAATCAAGCCATTAATGACGGAAAGAAAATTTTAGCTGAAGGAGCTCAAGGAACTTTATTAGATATTGACTTTGGTACCTACCCTTTTGTGACTTCATCCAATACAGTTACTGCTGGAACCTGTACAGGTTTGGGAGTTGCTCCAAACAAGATTGGGGATGTAATTGGAATTTTTAAAGCGTATTGTACGCGTGTAGGTAGTGGACCATTCCCTACTGAATTAGATGACGAAGTAGGTGAAAACATCCGAAAAATTGGTCATGAATACGGTGCTACAACTGGAAGAGATAGACGTTGTGGATGGATTGATCTTCCAGCATTGAAATATGCTGTGATGATTAATGGAGTAACTAATTTATCGATGATGAAAGCCGATGTATTAGATACTTTTGAAACCATTCAAGTATGTACACACTACATCATTGATGGAGAAACTTATGACTACCTACCGTATGATATTGTTTCAACTGAAGTAACACCAGTGTATACAGAATTAAAAGGCTGGAATAAAGATTTGACAGCTTTACGATCAATGGATGATGCTCCAAAAGAATTTTTAGACTATATTAAATACTTAGAAGGTGAACTTAACGTTCCTATTGGTATAGTTTCTGTAGGACCTGATAGAGAGCAGACCATTATTCGCAATTGATTTTGCAACGAATTTTAAACATATTGATCTCGGCGCTTTTTTTAAGCGCCATTTTTTTTCCATCTCAAGGCTCAGCCCAAGAGGTCATTAAGTTGATCTATGCTAAGACGGTAAAAGATGCCGAAGAGCATGAAAACACAACTAAAGCCGTTGGAAATGTTCAGTTTGAACATGACAACACCAAATTATTTTGTGATTCAGCATTGTTCTTTAGGTCTTTAGATATTGTACACGCTTACGGAAAGGTACAAATCAACCAGGGAGATACCATTAATATTTTTGGTGATTCGTTAAAGTATTATGGTAGAGAAAACTATTCTAAAATCATGGGGAATGTCCGCATGAGAGATAATGAATACAAACTCACCACCGATTCTTTAGAATATGACGGAAATCTATCCCGAGGCCTTTATAAAAATCATGCGGTAATTACCAGTCTAAAAGAAGATCTTCGCCTTACTTCGGTAAAAGGGTATTATTACTCAAACAATAAAACCTTTTTCTTTAAGGATAGTGTTTATGCCGAGCATCCCGAATACAAACTCAATTCGGATACTCTGGAATTTCGTACCGCGAGCAGTTCAGCCCACTTTCACGGTCCAACAACTATTTATCTTGATTCCTCCGCCTCTACTGTATATTGCCAAAAAGGAATTTTTTATACCAATGAAGAACACATTCAACTTTGGGATGGAGCAACCATGATGGACTCTACCAAAACACTCTATGCTGATAGCCTCATCTACAATCAAAAAACAGACATTGGGGAAGGTTTTTGCAATGTGGACATGTACGACTCGACCGAAAACGTCCGCTTTAAGGCCGATTATATGCATAAATCAGCGAACAATGAAACAGTACTGCTAAATGACAACGCTATAGTTGTACAATATTCCGAATCGGATACACTTTATCTATTAGCAGATACCATCCGCCATTATCAAGACACTTTAACGGATCAACAGATGTCCATCGCTCAAAAAGAAGTTAAAATCATTAATGGTGATTTATTCATCCGCTGCGATTCAGCTTATTTCAGCGAAAAGGATTCCATCTTAAAACTGCACAAAGAGCCTATTATGTGGCAAGATCAAACTCAAATGTTTGCTGATTCCATTTTAGCAGACTATTACGACAATACCTTCCACAAAATGTATCTCTATTACAATTCCATGATCATCACTGAGCATGATACAGTCCACTACGATCAGGTTAAAGGAAAATTCATGACAGCCACGCTCGATTCCAACAAAATCCAAAAAGTCCACATTGAGGTCAATTCTCAAACTCTTTATTATGTGGTCAAAGAAGAAAAAGACAGTCTGGTCACTACCAAAACTCTGGATGGCATGAATAAAATTGATTGTAACGAAATTCTCATTTATTTTAAAGGTGGAGACATCAACCGTATATCCTTTCTGGATCAGCCTACTAGCACCTTCTACCCCATGAACAAAATTCCTGCTAAAAATCTATACCTCAAAGGGTTTATGTGGAAAATTGGATTAAAACCCGAGCCAGTTATCCTAGAATAATTATATTTACTCCATAGCTGAGAATGAAAAAAGTATTAGGCATAGTTACCCTTTTATCCATTTTAGCACTGATCACTATTTTGGTCATTGTTTTTCAAGGTAGTAAGCAGGATATTCAGTCCATTTATATTCAAAGTTCCATCTTTCTTTTTATCCTTTCAACATCTTTAATAGGAGCTTATGCATTACAAGCTTTTAGCCCAGACACAAAAAAAATGAGTCGGTTAGGCATTTTTGGATTGGGAGGACTATTAATTGTAATGGGCGGACTGATCAGTTTTAACATTGTTGATTTTAGAGCAGGAATTAATTGGTTAATTAGCCTGGGTATTGTCTATATTCTTCTGGTTCAACTGCAGCTTTTGGGTTGGGGAAGAAACAGTGGTTTAATCACTAAAATTGGCTCTTTCCTACTGATTTTAGCGAATTTGTTCCTTGTTATTTTCTTCATTGTAAAATGGGAATATGCTGATTTGGCTATTTGGATTCACGTATCCGTTTTACTCTCTCTTGTTTCCTTTTTGGGAGGTCTTTTATTCTTACCCAAAGCCAAAACTGTTTCTGAAAAAGCCTAAGCTTTAACACTTCCCTTTTGATAAGTTCGGCTAAAAGCTCTGTTTACAGGCCTTTTTATCCCCTAATTTTATTCTTGGATAGTTGTATTTAGACCATCCGTAATTATATCCGAATGAAATTTGAACGAACTTACACCTTAAGCGAGATTGCAGAATTGATTAATGCCAAATTTGCAGGCGATGCAGATTTACCTATTACGGGTATCAATGAAATTCACAAAGTGGAAAAGGGAGATATTGTTTTTGTGGACCATCCCAAATACTATAACAAGTCCCTAAAAAGTGCTGCAGATGTCATTTTAATCGACCAGGAAGTAGAGTATCCTGAGGGAAAAGGTTTGTTGATTTCTGATCATCCTTTTGATGATTTTAATTTTTTACTGAAACATTTTTCACCTCATCGGCCATGGCCAGCTCAGCATGGAGATGACTTTGTTTGCGGAGAAGGAACCGAAATTGCGCCTAATGTTTCAATTGGACATCAGGTAAGTATTGGAAAAAACTGTGTGATTAGTCCGGGAGTAGTGATCAGTGATAATACAACCATTGGAGATGATGTAGTAATTGGACCTAATTCGGTAATTGGACATTCGGCTTTTTATTACAAAAAGAAAAAAGAAGGTTACGATCGCATGCACAGCTGCGGGCAAACCATCATTGAAGACAGAGTTGAAATTGGTGCTTTGGTAACGATTGATAAAGGAGTTACAGGCGATACCCGAATTGGTAAAGGAACTAAAATTGACAATCAGGTTCATGTTGGACACGATACCGTAATTGGTGAAAACTGCTTGTTTGCGGCCAATGTTGGAATTGCAGGTTGTGTCACCATTTGCAATAACGTTACCCTTTGGGGGCAAGTTGGTGTGATTAGTGACATTACTATTCATGATAATGTGACGGTTTTAGGACAATCAGGTGTTGGAGGCGATTTAGAAGCCGGAAAAACCTATTTGGGATCACCTTGCGGTGAAGCAAGAGTAAAATGGAGAGAATTAGCAGCATTTAGAAAACTGCCATCTATAATTGAAAACTTATGACCTACGTTTCGGATGAAGCCTTAGAAGAACTGGAAGGAAGAGTTAAAGCAAAAGAGTTTAAACTCAATTCTTTGTTGGAGATAACCAAAGCGATTAACTCCAATAAATCTGTATCTGAACTTCTGGACATCTATAACTTCATTCTAAGAGAGCAATTAGGACTACGAAAGTTTGTTCTCTACAATCATCAAAACAAATGGCAAGTTCTTTCTAAAACAGGAATTAAAGGCCGATTAAAAGATATCAATGTAGAGCAGGATCTTCTTAAGTTTACTGACATTACTGTTATTGAATCTTCCTATAAAAAGTCGCTCAATAAATTTGATGTCATTATTCCGGTATTTCACAAAGAAAAACCTTTGGCTTATTTAATTATTGGAGGTTTAAAACCAACATCAGATCCACATGCGTCTCCTTTTCCTAAACTGAACTTTATTCAAACGCTTTCTAACATCATCGTGGTGGCTATTGAGAACAAACGAATGGCCAAAGAGAGTATTAAACAGGAACGAATTAAAAAGGAATTGGAAGTTGCTTCTGAAATGCAGCGCCTTCTCTTTCCATCTGAACTGCCTTCTAACCAAAAAATTGACATTTCCGCCAAATACTTATCTCATTCAAAGGTAAGTGGTGATTACTATGACTACATTCAGTTAAATGAGGATGAATTCATTGTTTGTATTGCAGATGTTTCAGGAAAGGGAATTTCAGCAGCCATGCTTATGGCCAACTTCCAGGCTACAGTTCGTACTCTTTATCGCTATAAAAGACAAAACTTAAGAAGCCTTGTGCATCAATTAAACTCACATGTTTTTCAAGCGGCTAAAGGAGAGAAATTTGTGACCTTTTTCATTGCTGAATACAATTCTAAAAACCGTAAACTCAAGTACATTAATGCCGGACATAACTATCCTATTTTAGTTAGAGGAAAAGAGTCTAAGTTCCTAAATACTGGCTGTATAGGATTAGGAATGCTCGAAGAACTTCCCTTTTTAGAAATGGGATCAGCAGAAATTCAATCCAATACCACTTTAATTCTGTACACAGATGGAGTCGTAGAATTGGAAAATGATACCTCCGAGCAATTTGAAACAGATCGCCTCACCAAAATCGTTCAAAACTTCTACCCTCTTTCAATGGAAGATTTAAATGAGATCATTTTTGGTAAACTGGATGATTGGAGAGGCTTGAAAAAATATGTCGACGATACAGCGATTCTTTCTTGTCGAATTTTCTAACTATTTCAATACTGACTTACAGTAAATTGTAAGCTTTTGTACCTCTTGGCGTCTAATCAACGTATAAGCTGCTCAAAATCCTTATATTTAATTTCGTGCAATTAAACTTGTGGCAAAAAATATCATCCATTGGCCAAACTGATGATATGGATCCTGGCGAAATTCGTTCGGTTAACATTGTTAACCGTATGATCTTTTTAGGAACCCTTACCTCTTTTCTGGTCTCTCCTCTAATTGCATTACAAGGTAACGCTCTCGGTTTTTGGGCACAAATTGCCACTAGTTTTTTACTCATCTTAGGTTTTTTATTCAGCGTTTATCACAAGTACAATGCAGCCATGATTTACATTTTGGTTGTATTTATGGGAAATTTAACTCTGGCCTCTTTACTCACTCCTGAAATTTTGGTAGAGTTTTTCTTAATCCCACTTTCCATTGCTGCTTCAGCAGTTCTAAAGAGCAATCGTATTGCAATCATCATGTTTGCGGCTTGTTTAACCAACTATCTGTTCATTGAGTATTTCAATCATACATTGGAACCTATTGAAATGTCTCAAGAACTCATTGACACTACTTACATCGCCGATGCTGTTCTAATTTTTGCACTCACCTTTACGCTCTTCATCGTGCTGCGAAAAACCAATTCTGCGTACGAACGACGAATCATTATCCAAAAAGAAAAAATTGAACTCCAGAATGAAGAAATAAAACAGTCCATCAGCTACGCCAAACGAATTCAAATGGCCATTCTCCCTCCTGATGAATTGTTTCATCAACACCTTCCTAACTCCTTTGTACTTTATAAACCAAAAGACATTGTGGCAGGAGATTTTTACTTCATGGAGCCTTCGGGAGATTTTATTGTCTTTGCTGCAGCCGATTGTACTGGTCATGGAGTTCCTGGAGCAATGGTTTCAGTTATTTGTAATAATGCTCTCAATCGTAGTGTAAGGGAGTTCAAACTAATACAACCTGATCAAATTCTAAATAAGACAAGAGAATTGGTCATTCGAGAGTTTGAAAAAAGCGTCCAGGATGTTCAGGACGGGATGGATATATCGCTCTGCACGTACAATACTAAAACAGGAGAATTACACTGGGCTGGGGCTAATAATCCAATTTGGATTATTCGTAAAGGAAGTGACGAAATTGAGGAGATAAAACCCAATAAACAGCCCATTGCAAAATATCATGCCGCTCACCCATTTGATGGACATAAAGTTCAAATGAATGAGGGGGATCAAATTTACATTTTCACAGATGGGTATCAGGATCAATTTGGTGGTCCGGACAACAACCGCGGAGGAAAAAAATATAGACGAGCTCAACTTAAGAAAACCTTATTACGTCTTTCCCCAAAGCAACCTCAGGAACAACTCAATTTACTTGATCAGGATTTTGAGAACTGGAAAGGTAATTTTGAACAGGTGGATGATGTTTGTTTAATTGGGGTACGCTTCTAACTTAAACAAACTTTTATTCAATTAAACTCCATTCATGCGACTATTAGTCACTCTTTTGCTCTTTGTAACTCCTACACTCTTAAATGCCCAAAATACTATAAAATACAACGAGCTTTGCAATTGCCCTATTCTGGAACCCTCCCCTGACAATTGCCTTGTTATTCCTTGCGGAACGGTAGCCGGAAAGCTACAATTTAAGAATAAACATGCCGAGTGTGTTTGTATAAAAGTTTATTTAGACAACCAAATGGTACAAGCTGCTACCTCTAGCCAAGAAGGCAAATTTATTTTAAGACATTTAAAACCCGGAAATTACACATTGGTTTTTACTAAACGAAAAAAGAGTTGGACGATCAATAACTTAATTATTGAGGCCAATGGTATTATTAAATTGAATTACGATTTAAAGGAATTGGACAAAGAAACAGACTATTCTAAAGCGACCTAGAATCCTCCCATTTCGTCACTGTGCTCCTCCCAAATTCCAATAGCATGCTCTTCAAAGCCTTCGGGAGCATTGGCAAACTCTTCACCCAACTCATACTCTCCCCCTTCATCAAAAACGATAGAATTTCCATTCACAGTGTAACGATCATGCCCTTCAACAATGTGTAGCTTCTGTGTACTCGGACTTACATCACTTGTACATGATAGTCTATACATATAAGTAACTTCTCCCATATCATCTTCATCTAAATCCGTTACAAAAAAGCACTTTTCAACGTGATCCATGATAATGTCAAACTCACAAGCCATCACCGAATCTTTGTACTCATGAATCAAAGAAATTCCGTCTGAGGTTTCTCTATAATGGAAAGCATAAATGTATTGTGTCTCTGTAGGATCTCCTAACTGTGCTCGTACCTCGGTTGGAATTGGAAAACCAAGGCTTCGTACAAAGTAGTTTTTCCCATTTACATCCGTCCACTGATGACAATCTACATATGCATCTATAAACTCACATTCTGCTGGCAATTCATTATCCGGAACGTAATTAGGGGCAATGTCATAAGCCGACTGTTCCTCAACTTCAGTAGAATCTTTTCCACTTTCTTTTTTGTCACCATCTCCCTCTGTTTCTCCACTACAAGAAGGAATTAATAGAAAAACTGAAAATAATGCGGACAATGCCAATAATTTACGTTTCATACTGTCTTGAATATTTAGTTCGTTATAAAGTTAAATACATTCTTTTTTAAATGGAACAAGTTTCTCTGAATAAAAGTTAGATCTCTTCTTATTAAATTTCTATTTTTAATGACGATGAAAATAAAGGTCTGTTTGACCATCAATTTCATCTTCATCCCTTAAAACGAAAGCTTCTATGAGTACAGTCGATTATCAAATTTCTTCGGAAGAGGAGTATCAAAAAGCCTATCAGGCTGCTTTGGATAATCCCGAAAATTTTTGGTCGAAAATTGCCGAACAGTTTCAATGGAAAAATAAGTGGAATAAGACATTGGAATGGAATTTTGAAGAATATGATGTCAAATGGTTTTTAGGTGGAAAACTCAATATTACTGAAAACTGTATTGATCGTCATCTAAGTGAAAAAGGAGAACAAACAGCCATTATCTGGGAACCTAATAATCCAAAAGATGAAGTACGGACTTACACTTACAATCAACTTGCACAAGAGGTAAATCGTTTTGCAACTATTTTACAACGCAATGGGATCAAAAAAGGAGATCGTATTTGTATTTATCTTCCCATGATTCCTGAGGCTGCCTTTGCCATGCTAGCCTGTGCTCGTATTGGTGCCATTCATTCGGTTGTATTTGCAGGATTTTCGGCCAAAGCGCTTTGTGATCGAATTCAGGATGCATCCGCAAAAATGGTCATTACATCGGATGGTTTAATTCGAGGAACAAAGAAATTATTACTCCGAAACATTGTAGGAGAAGCCATTGCAGACTGTGACAGTATTGAAACGGTACTAACTATTCGCCATACAGGCGATGAAGTAGAAACCAATCATTTGGACAAATGGTATCATGAAGAATATGCCGCTTTGGGAGAAGGAGAAATTCACTTTGAGGCTGAAAGTATGGACAGCGAAGATGAATTGTTCATTTTATATACATCGGGTTCAACTGGGAAACCAAAAGGTGTAGTACATAGTTGTGGTGGATACATGGTTTATGCTGACTATTCATTCAGAAATGTGTTTCAATATCAAGATGGGGATGTTTTTTGGTGTACTGCTGATGTGGGATGGATTACCGGACATTCTTACATTGTCTATGGCCCTTTGCTAGCCGGAGCTTGTTGTTTAATGTTTGAAGGAATTCCAACTTATCCTACTCCAGGAAGGTTTTGGAAAATTTGCGAAAAACATTCAGTTAACCAATTTTATACCGCACCAACTGCCATAAGGGCTTTAATGGGCTGTGGCAATGACTATCCCCAAAATTTTAAATTGGATTCTTTGAAAGTAATTGGTTCAGTTGGAGAACCTATTAATGAAGAAGCTTGGCAGTGGTATTCCAAAGAAGTTGGAAAAGGCAATTGCCCGGTGGTGGATACTTGGTGGCAAACAGAAACGGGTGGAATCATGATTTCTAATTTGGGGAATATAGGTGAGCATATTCCAACTTACGCAGGATTGCCTTTACCGGGAATTCAGCCAGTTTTGTTAAATACGGAAGGTGAAATAATTGAAGAAAATGGCGTTGAAGGATTGTTAGCAGTTCGACACCCTTGGCCATCTATGATTCGGACCACCTGGGGTGATCATGAACGTTGTGAACAGGTATATTTCTCCGCTTTTAAAGGCTATTATTTTACAGGAGATGGAGCCAGGCGAGACGAAAAAGGGCATTATCGGATCATTGGCCGCGTAGATGATGTAATTAATGTTTCTGGGCACCGTTTAGGAACTGCTGAAATTGAAAATGCCATTAATGCTCACGAAAATGTTGTAGAGTCAGCTGTTGTTGGTTATCCGCATGATATTAAAGGGCAAGGAATTTATGCTTATGTAATTTGCCATGTTTTTCCTGAAGATGAAAAAGCCCTTCGTAAAGAGATCACCGCCATTACATCTGATATTATTGGACGAATTGCCAAACCGGATAAAATTCAATTCGTTATTGGACTGCCTAAAACCCGATCGGGTAAAATTATGAGACGTATTCTCCGAAAAATTGCGGATGGAACCTCTGATCAATTGGGAGACATCTCAACTTTATTAGATCCATCAGTTGTAGAAGAGATTATCAAAGGAAAAAAATAAGACACAAAAAAAGCCCGGTCAAAAACCGAGCTTTTTTTATTTATCCTTAGATAATTTTATTGTTCCAATTTGATTTGGATATAGTTCAAAAATTCCTGTTTAACCAACGGATCTTTGAATCGTCCTCCAAACTCGGCTGTTACTGTGCTTGATTGAATGTCCCGAATTCCTCTTGAATTCACACAAAGATGTTTTGCATCAATCACACAAGCCACATTCTCGGTTCCCATAATCTCTTGTAGCTTTCTCACAACCTGAATGGTCATTCGCTCCTGAACTTGTGGGCGTTTGGCAAAATAATCAACAATACGATTCATTTTTGAAAGTCCTATCACCTTTCCATCCGAAAAATAAGCTACATGCGCTTTTCCTACTATTGGTAAAAAGTGATGCTCGCAAGTTGAATACACTGTAATATCCTTCTCTACCAACATTTCGGAATAATCATATTTATTCTCAAATGTAGAAGAACTAGGTTCATTTTTCGGATTTAAACCTCCAAACACTTCCTTCACATACATTTTTGCCACCCTACGTGGAGTGCCCTGAAGACTATCATCTGTTAAATCCAGCCCCAACGTATGCATGATCTCTGCAAACTTCTCCTGTATAATTGTAATCTTCTCTTCATCAGACATTTCAAAAGCATCTGCTCTTAATGGAGTATCCTGCGCAGAAGAAAAGTGGTCGTCTCCAACCTCATCAATTTTTTTATCTATATCTGTCATGGTATTCATCAGTGTGGCAAATGTAGTCATATATTTTCTTATTAAGATGTGTTCTAAATAAAGAACAACAGCAAAATATTTTTGTTCATGACCTTTAAATAAGACCGTAATTATATTGACGAGCAAAGGATAACATACTTACATGACTAAATAAAAACAATTTGTACAAAGAAAAAGGCAAAAGCCCCTGTAATGCTCTTGCCTTTTCATTCAATTATGAACAGTTCTTGGAAAGTTTAAACTTTCTCTATTGTATTGTTACAATTCCTTCATGAGAAAAACCCATTAAACAAATTGGAGTCTCAGACTGATAATCGCAATCATTTATTTCTTCATAGTCTAATAAAACCTTATCTCCGCTCTCATAACTCTCAACAGCTTCTGGATTACAGATTAAGTAGTTTTTCCCAGAAATATTGAGATAAGTTCCCGTGCAGTTTCGAACAATCTCCTGTTCTTGTTTCAATTCCTCTTCCTTTGTTCCACAAGAGATCAAAACCAAAGCACTAATCCCAAAACCTATCAAAGTTCTCATACCTTCCTTTATTCCACCTATTTAATGGTCACATTTCCATCAAACGGAAAATACATTTCACAAATTGGATCATCTGATGCGGGATTACATTCACCTACTTTTTCGTAATCTAACTCAACCTTATCTCCATTTTCATAATCTGCAACTGCTTCCGGATTACAGATTAAATAGTTTTTTTCAGAAATATTAAGATAGGTTCCTGTGCAGTTTCGGATAATCTTCTGCTCTTTTCCTTTTGAGCAAGCCGTAAAAACCAAAACACTAAAAATTGCTCCTACTAAAATTCTCATATTGTTTTCTTTTTCCCTTTTGATGAAACAAAATCTAAAAGGGTTGCATTACCTTCGTTTTATGAGCATGGTGTTTTTTGATGAGTTAATGAATAACCTCCCCAATAGTTCAGGAGGACAACGAAAACTATGGGCTCAGAAGATTGTTGATGAGAAGCAGGATTTAGAAACACTCTGCGATTTATTAAACGAGGAGTATAAAATTGCCAGCCGTTTTGCTTGGTTATTGAGTGATGTTGGGATTTACAATAACACATCCTTATTTTCTCTGCTACCTTTATTATTTGAAAAAAGAAGTAGCATTAAAACTTTTCCTTTTGAGGAAAGTTTAATCAAATACTGGACAATTTGTTTTATCCCAGAAGAACAGGAAGGAGAAGCCCTCAATTTACTGTTTGAAAACTTAAATTCTCCTAACACCAAAGTGCATATTAAAGGTCTTGTCGTT